>JBFFMG010000268.1:0-5318 GCA_041554215.1 Labilibaculum sp. | reverse complement strand
GGTGGATGGTATCGTGAGTATGGAAGATATTATAGAAACACTTTTAGGATTTGAGATAGTTGACGAACGGGATAAGATTGTTAATATGCAACAATTCGCAAGAGAGAGATGGAATGAACGAAAAGCGAAGTATAACATTTTTGATGAGTCAGAAGATTTGTAATATCTTTACTGTTATATATTTTAAGTGGTATCAAAATACAATACTCCATATGTCAAAATTTAAATTTGAATATAAAATTCTCATCTCATATTTGTTGGTGGGAGGATTGTGGATATCATTTTCAGACCGATTGGTTCAAAACATGATTTTTGATCCTGATTATTTAACAAAAGCGCAAACTTATAAAGGTTGGTTTTACGTTTTAGTGACTGGTGTTTTGTTTTATCTTTTGCTAAAGAAGCATTTGGTTAAAATTCGAAATGCAGAAAAACAAGCAAGAGAGAGTGATCAGTTAAAAACGGCTTTTTTGCAGAACATATCGCATGAAATTAGAACACCAATGAATGGTATTGTAGGTTTTGCTGATTTGTTAAATGAAGATAATTTAACAATAGATAAAAGAAAAATGTACCTTGATATCATAACAAAGAGTTCAGATCAATTGCTTAAAGTGGTGAATGATGTGTTGGATGTTTCTTTAATTGAAACAGGAAATGTGATTGTTAATAATACACAATTTGATCTTAACGAATTCTTAAATCAAATTTATTCTTCTCATGCTTCAATTCCTAGAAAAAACCTATCTCTTCAATTAAATAATACTCTTTTCGATCAAGTTCATAGTATTTTTACGGATCAGGTAAAACTGGGACAGATTTTAGATAACTTGATTAGTAATGCGATAAAATATACTCCAAGTGGATTGATAGAATTTGGTTGTGAGGTGAGGGAAGATCAATTGTTATTTGTTGTGAAAGATTCTGGAATTGGAATTGCGCCCGAATATCATGAGAAAATTTTTGATCGTTTTCACAGAACAGAGATTGAAATCACGAAAGTGATTGGTGGTGCAGGTTTAGGATTAGCCATTTGTAGAGGGAATGCAAAACTGTTAGGAGGTAGAGTTTGGGTGGAATCTAGTCTTGGAGATGGATCCAATTTCTATCTTGCAATACCATGCGATTTTGTGATGCTGGAAATTAATGAAAAGCAAAAGGAAGGTTCTCAAAATAATGTGAAGCCTGAGAGTGTTGCTGTTGCAGAAAATAAGGAGTGATATTATCCTCTTCCTTGAATTCAAGAAAGAAGATTTTATGAATATTATAAATCCAATTGAATTCCAACTAAAAAACGGGGCATAAATTTTGGCTGATCAGCAGCTTTATCAGCATCTTTATATCTAAACTTGGTATCCGTCTCGTTATCGGTTTTTGCATTCACATTATCATTATCCGGATAGTAGGAGGTGTCATGTCCTTGTAATTTTGCGGGTAAATAATAATCCAATCCTCAAATAATTAGTAGTTGAAGGCCGTCAGAAATTTTGTAATGGCTTTCAAAACCACCACCAACACCAAATTGTGCGCTGGTAACATCAAAATCTTCATTTCCACCTACGTACTTAAAGTTACCTCTGAATTTTGAATAGCAAGGACCAATAAACCAGTACGAAGATAAATTTCCCATTAATATCATGGGTTTAAGAATATCAATTTGCACATCCATACTGTGTCCTTTTTCCTCAGGTAAACTATTGGTTGCATTGTTAATAAATATTCTGTGAGCCGGCCGAACTACCAGGATTCAACCAGGTATAACCAAGTTCAAAGCGAATATCGAAGGGGAATTCTGTGGATAGTTCATGAAGAACAAGATTTGCCCCTAGATTAACTCCGCGGTTTAATTCTGCGGTGAATTGGAAATCAGTTTTTTGTTTGAATTTAGTTTGTTCTTGAGCTTTTGTTTGCAATGCATTTGTAAATAGAAATATGAGTAGCAAAGCCAATGAGTATTTTCTAATTTTTTTTCTGTTGCATAATTAATTATCGGATAAGTTATTTTCGATATTATAATGCCCTTCTTTTTTTATATTGCATTAAAAATAGTGCAAAGGTATGTGTCTCTGACAAATAGCCTGCATTTATTGAGAAAAAGATCTTTAAGTTTTTTTAAACATGTAAGAATGAAAAGTTATATTTTGTCTGTTGACAGGTTGATTGAGTATTGGAAAATGTTGGCTATTATCTCTTTCTGAATTGCTAGGATTTTACAGCTCAAAATGTAACTTTAAGCTAACTTAATCAACAGGTTTATGGACTACCAAAAGATATTTACTGAGATATTAAAAAAGATGGCTGGCTATAAGGATTCAGGGAATCCTGCGTCTTATATTCCTGAACTTAGAGATGTAGATCCAAGTAAATTTGGAGTTCATTTAATCACGAATACAAATCAAAATTACAGCATTGGTGATTCCGAGGAAAAGTTTTCCATTCAAAGTATTTCAAAAGTACTTTCGTTGGTGATGGCCTATAAAATGGAAGATGAGGATTTATGGAAGAGAGTGGGGGTTGAACCATCTGGTACTCCTTTCAATTCATTGGTTCAGTTGGAGTATGATCAGGGAATTCCTCGTAATCCTTTTATAAATGCTGGGGCATTAGTAATTTGTGATGTTTTAGTGGAACACTTGGAAAACCCGAAGGAAGAATTTTTGAATTTCGTTAGAAGTCTTTCTGGGAATTCTACGCTTGAATATTGTTCTCGCATTGCAGAATCTGAAAAATCGACAGGTTATAGAAACGCTTCATTAATTAATTTGATGAAGGATTTAGGGAATATCCATAATGATATTGATACAGTTTTAGACTTTTATTTCAACTTGTGTTCCATTGAAATGACTTGTAGTGAATTAGCCAGAACATTTCTATTTTTAGCTTCTTATGGTAAAGATCCTATAACGAATGAAAAATTTTTAAGCTCGAGCAAATCGAAAAGGATTAATGCTGTGATGCAATTGTGTGGGTTTTACGATGAAGCTGGAGAATTTTCTTTTAAGGTAGGATTACCAGGAAAGAGTGGTGTTGGAGGAGGAATTGTTGCCATTCTTCCCAATCAATATTGTATTGCTGTATGGAGTCCCAGATTGAATAAAAAAGGAAACTCAAGCAAAGGGATGAAATTTTTAGAGTTGTTTACCAGCGAAACAGAATCTTCTATTTTTTAGTTCATCATGAAAATACAGAACCAAATGAAACCAGTAGTGTCGGTTGAGTGGCTTAGTCAAAATTTACATAATTCGAACCTAGTTATTCTTGATGCTAGTCTTGCAGATAATAAAGCCGGGTTGAAGTCAGAACATGAAGGTGTTCAAATTGTAAATGCCCGTTTTTTCGATCTAAAAAACGCGTTCTGTGATCTAGATAATCCAATTTCAAATACGATTCCAAGTCCGGAGAGGTTTGCTAGGGAATGCAGGAGATTAGGGATCAATAAGGGTAGTGATATTGTTGTTTACGATAATTTAGGAACCTATTCAAGTCCTAGGGTTTGGTGGCTATTCAAAGTAATGGGACATGAAAGTGTTACTGTTTTGAATGGTGGATTGCCAGCTTGGATCAACAAAAATTGTAAGGTTGAAAAGAAGAAGGTTAGAGATGTGAAAGTTGGGGATTTTAAGGCTGCTTATAATTCGAAACAGGTGTTAAATGCTGAACAAATACTTGAAAATATTGATACTGAAGAATTTCTTCTTATTGACCTTCGCTCCGAAGATCGTTTTTTTGGCAGAGTTCCGGAACCACGTGAAAATTTAAAAGGAGGTCATGTTCCAAAATCCATTAATCTTCCTTTTGATAAGGTGTTGGCTTATGGTGTACTTCTGCCTGAAAATGAATTGAATGAGATTTTTAAAACCTTATCTGTAAAGAATAAACCTTTGGTTTTTTGTTGTGGATCGGGCGTAAGTGCCTGTATTGGCCTGTTGGCTTGCGAATTGGTACTAAAAAACGAAAAATACCTTTACGATGGTTCTTGGGCAGAATGGGGACAGTTGAAAAACTATCCCATCGAATAAATCTTCTCCTGTTATTTCTGATTTGCACAAAAGAATCATTTACCTATCTTTAGAATCAATCTAAAACCACACCACTGTAAAATGATGAATTTTTAGTGACACAGAAAAATCTATTGTAACATGAATCAACTATTAACCATAAATTGTATAGAGGATATTTTACCTAAATATCGTAATACGCCGATCAGCTTACTTTTAGAGTTCCATAATTTACACCGCCCATTTACTATTTATTCTGAAGCCCAACTTTTGGTAGGTATGTGTATGGATAACAGGAAGCATCTGCACATTCCAGAAAACTTTTCATACATTATTCGGTCGGGAGGAGCTAACCTTCGTTACAGCGAATTTAAAGTTTCATACGCAATTTCGGTAGGAGGAATTAAGCATATTGCATTGATTGGTCACAACAATTGTGGGATGGTTAATCTGCACTCCAGAAAGCCTGAGTTTATTAAAGGTTTAGTTGAATCTGCTGGTTGGACCGAGGAAAGAGCCGAAGAACATTTTACCAATTTCGCCCCAATGTTCGAAATAGGAAATGAAATTGAATTTGTTGTGACAGAAGCCAAAAGATTACGTGTAAAATATCCGAAAATTATGGTTGCTCCTCTGTTTTATAATGTGGAAACCAACCGCCTGTCAATCGTTGAAGAATAAAAATTTAGTAGATGGGTGAACGGGAAATAATACGGTTGGCTGTAGCTTAAAATATTTTCATTGCAATGGCACACAAAAGATTAATGTGTGTAAAATAAAAGTTTTAAAGCTTGTTTTACAGTTTCGTTTTCAATTAAAAGCGTCCTGAAAATCTGTTTTTTGAAGTCATCAAAATTAACATACGATTTTTTACTGTTCAGGATATTGATGGTTCGGGCTTACAGTAATCATAATTTGTTTGTTTGTTTGTTTGTTTGTTTGTTTGTTTCCTTCCGGGTCAAAGCTCGAAATTTCACGATTATTTATTCCAAATGCTTTTGTGATTTTTGTAATGAGTGAAATTCTTCCCAATGATTTTTTAAGATTAGCTGTATTTAGTGGTAAGTAACTGTGCGCAGAATGTTTTTTTTCTGCTAAAATCAGATGGGCTTAAATTTAATCGGTGATTTAATTTGTTGTCAGTCAATCTTGTGTCTGTGCTTGTCATGGCTTTTTACTTGTGTCATAATCGGGTAATTTAAGTATCAGATTGCCGGCAGCCAGTTTATTGTAAATCACTATTTATTGGGATTGACAGCTATTTAAGTAACTAATAGTTTTGCTATCTAAAATCAATCCTAATTAAAATAGTAAAAAATG
>JBFFMG010000267.1:0-5361 GCA_041554215.1 Labilibaculum sp. | reverse complement strand
TTTAATACTTACAAAGAGGTTATCATTTGTTTTTATCCGATATTCGGGAACATTTGTTGTAAATTCGGCCGCCAATACCTCAGCTTCGGTATCTTGCAGATAAACTAAATCTTTTCTTGATCGACAGGAAATGATACTCATTACAAGAACGAGGCTCATTAGAAGTAAATATTTCTTTTTCATGGTCTTGGTTTTTAAACTATTAAATAATTAATCATTCACAATTACCTGTTAGTTAACTTCCAACACAAAGGATAACAAATAACTGCTTACTTACTGATAATTGATAACTGTCTACTACTTATTGTCCTTCACCAGTGAACACAAATTTAATGGTGCTGAGAAATAGTATTAAATCCAGTTTTAACGACCAGGTATCGATGTACAACATGTCTAATTTCATCCACTCCTCGAAAGGAATGTTATTTCTGCCCGACACTTGCCAAATGCAGGTAATTCCTGGTTTCATGCTTAATCGCCGGCGTTGCCAGCGTTGATATTGCTGTACTTCAGAAGGAATTGGCGGACGAGGACCAACAATAGACATTTCCCCCTTTAAAACATTAAAAAATTGTGGCAGCTCATCCAGCGAAGTTTTACGAAGAAATCGTCCGACACGAGTTACTCTCGGATCATTCTTAATTTTAAAAACAGGACCAGTTTGCTCATTTAAATTTTCAAGTTTTACTCTCAGAGCTTCGGCATTTTCGACCATTGTTCTGAACTTCAGGCAATCAAAAATTCTTCCATTTAAACCAACCCTTCTTTGTCGGAAAAAGATTGAACCCCCATCTTCGATTTTTATTGCCACTGCTATTGCCAACAATACAGGCGAAATAAAAATCACAATGGCAAATGAGAACAAGAAATCGAGCATTTCCTTTACCTTAAGCGCAAAGTAATTTTTGGTGTGATTGGCAAAAGTTAAAAAAGGCAACTCTTTAAAATAAGTAAGATGAGATCGCTTACTCACAACACTTAGCAACTCTGAGTAAACACGGAATGTAACTCCTACCTCGGAACATGCATAAATCAATGCACGAACTTCTTCATTATTAAATTTCCCTTTGCAGTAAATTACCTCATCAACCACATTGGCGTCAATTATTTCATTTAACTGAAAGTGCTCGTGAAGAACTCTAACATGCGAATCATATTTGGTTTTTATATGCTTCCCATCCGACATAATGGCCCAAACATTGTATCCCCAATCACGAATAAAAAGCATTCGATCGATAAAATGCAGATAAGATTCATCATCAGCTACTATTAATACATTTCTTGTATTGTACCCTTTGCCTCTAAGCATCTTAAAAATGCGATAACTTAACATTCTGAAACCAAATAGCACGATTAAGTTTAAACAAGCAAATAGTGCTAAAATTAAGGTAGGTACTGAATCGGTTAAGAATAAACTTCCCAAATGAAGCAATCCCGAACTAATAACTACCAGCGCAAAATATTCGGCAAATAGCTCTGAGTAAGTTTTTACCCGAAGCATTTTACCCAGATTCAGCTCCTTTATTAGCGTATACCAAATGGCAATAATCAGCAGGTAAATTGTATTGTTATCGTGAACATCAATATTTACAGGCTTTAAATATGCAACTACCGCCCAGGTAACCAGCCAATAACAGCCTAGTGATAACCCTACTTGCAAGAGGGTACTTAAACGCGCAAGGGTTTGTTCTCTTCCTTTAATCATGGTTTTAAAGTTTTAAAGTGAAATTTAAACAGACTATCAGCTAGTTCCTAAGGTGTTGGTGGTTGGTCAACGACTATCTGTATTCTGTATTGAATTGAGTAAAATTTATTTACTGAGAGGCACTCTTGTACTTCAGTAAAAATGGAGTGTGAGCTTATTTAAAAAAATTTTGAATTCGTTCTTTAAAAATGTAATAGATAAATAGAGTATTTGTGGTTAAGTATCTTTTCCACATTCTTCCTGGCTCCTGCATAATTCGATAAAACCATTCCAAGCCTGAATTTTGCATCCAAACAGGAGCTCTTTTAACTTTTCCTGCAACTACATCAAAAGAACCTCCAACGCCCATTATAAAAGGTACTTTCAGTTGATCCTTATAGGTATTCAGAAATATCTCTTTGGTTGGAGAACTAATGGCAACAAATAAAATATCTGCCTGCGAAGATGCTATTTGATCGGCAATATCACTTTCCTGTTCTTTGTTAAAATAACCATTCCGATAGCCGGCAATAATTTCTTCTCCAAAAACTGATGTATACTTTCGGACTACTTCGGAAACCACTTCTTCTTTGCCTCCGAAAAAAAATATTTTGTAGTTTTTTTCAGCAGCCAGAATGACTAACTCCTGCATTAAATCAACCCCTGAAACTCTTTCTGGTAAAGGATTTCCTAACAATTCAGAGGCCCAAACAACAGCCATGCCATCGGCATTAATAATATCACTGGCTACTACTGACTGGAAGAGCTCTGTATCGAATTGCATGTGCACCAATTTTGCTGCATTTACAACGATGTGTTGAATTGACTTTTTATCCCTAATCGAATCGTCGATAAGATGAAGTGTTTCCTCCATCGTTAATACGTCAACCGGCGAGTTCATTATTGTAATTCTCTTTCTCATGTTCCGGTATTTTTAAAGTTTCAACTAAATAATTTGATAAGGATAGAAACATCCAGGCTTGCGCCCATCGGATGTAAGGAATCTTATTGGTACTTCGTTTCCCTGATTGGAAATAGAAGTAACCAGATGGATCCTGAAGATTGCTGATTGTCCATTTTAAAACCCGATCGACCAATTCCTGATTTTCTTCCAACACTTGTAAGCTGCTTAGTGTGATTGGCAATTGAGCTGGACAATGAATATCAATCGGATAAACCGAATTGTTATAATATTTTGGTATTCCGTCATCGGCGAAAAAATTCGCCAAATAATAAGCCAATCCTAATTGAATTTGTTTATCAAAAGATGAATCTTTCCCATACTTGCGGTAAATTGCTAAGGCCTCCAGATTAAAGCCAGTATGAAAATTATCTATCCAGCGATGGTAGGGTAATGTGCCATATGACCACGATCCATTGGCGTTCTGATGATTGATACAATACTGAACGGATTGTTTCGCACAATTTAGTACCTCCTCATCTTGTGTGTAATGATATATTCGTGATAACATTTTACTGCCCAAAAGAGAAGCATTAAAAACCTGAGTCTCATCTAAAGGAGAATAGGAAAAACAGAAGTCTCCATTTCCGTCGTAGGTTCGATTCAAATCTTTCAGGATAAAATCTTTGATTCGCAAAGCCGTTTCAAGTAATTTTTTATCCCCCAAGATTTCATATGCATCTAGTAATGCAGATCCCACGTAAGTGGTAACGACTACAGATGGAGTTCCTTTGGGTTGAAAAAAGGCTCGGGCCTGCCAATCGAAATTGTATCCCCAACAAGGGCCTGACCAGCCTAAAGATTGCATTTCCAATAATTTTTCGCTGAGGAAATAAATCCGGGATCTTACTTCCTGTGTTCGATCAAATTGATAGAGCTTACAATAACCACTAAGAAATAAACCAAGACCTTTGGGATTGTAAGCCTTTTCAACTCTAGTAAGACCCCGGAAATTTATTGGACTTTTTTTGAATGCCTGAATCCAAACTAATCGCATTAACCTGCTGTTTTTCACAAAGGGTATGGACTGGAAAAATTTAGAATTCAAGCCGTCGTATGGATCCCAGCCTTTGTATTCTTGCTGTTCAATATAGTTTCTAAGTTTTTCAAAACTTTCTTTGTACATGTTTTTAACGATAGATGGTTAGATAGTAGATCGAGGTGAACATTCCTAAAGACTGGCAATACCCCAAACCCCTAAAGGGGCTTACACACAACATCCTGCATTTTTTTTTCGAAATGAAATTTCATCTTAGAGCAAATAAAAAAAGTACTATGAATACTTACTCTTCTGAAAAGTCCCTTTAGTGGATTTAGAGGGCTTCTAAACTGTTTGTTGCTTAATTTTTGCAATCAACTCACTTAAGGTGAGAAATTCAACATTCCTTTTATCTGCTTGCCCAGCTAAATAATTAAGTGCATCTGGATAATAAAAATCCTTTGGGTGACCAACCAAAATAAATGGATGAAATTCACAAGAAGATTGCGCCTGAAGTTTGTTTGCCGCATTAAAAAAATTTCTCATTTTCCCTTTTGAGAACAAACAAAAATCCCAGGTTAACGCTTCCTTCTTCAATAAAAACTGAAAAGTTTCCCACTTCGATTTTTTCGCGCTATTGTTCTTGAACTTCTCAATTGAATTGGCTCTATTTTGCATTGCGGATCGGATTCTCACTGCATCATATTTCAGAATGCGTTTTATTTTTCTGGCGTATATTGGAAGTTCTAAAAATCCGCTCCCCATTGCATTTGCACTTAAAAGAGATGTATTGGAAGCGTACCAATAAGCCTTTTTTTCTGAAACATTTGAATAATCATATTTTGACAGACTCCCCTCTGCTTTTCCTCCATAATACACTGAGCTATCAGCAATAAATGAGTGCTCTTTTAGCACTTTCAATAATCGATCGGATGGATCGATATTGTATCCGCCAGCTCTTAGTATGTTGCACTGGTATTCGGGATACTCAGGTTGAAGTATTGACTCCAATGTTTCTTTTCCTTTTCCAATTAATTCCGATAATCCCATGCTAATGGTTTCATCTGCCACATCGGGCACCTCGGGTAACCTCCAATAATCCAAATTTAAATTCCATTGCTCATTTTCATATTTGGCATCTATCCATTGGGGATGCAAATGCAATTGTACATCGTGACCCAATTGGTAAGCTCTCTTTATTTGCTCTTCCATAGCGGTCGCAGGATTTGCCGAATAGCCCATTGAAATGCCATTTTCGAATGCCTCTTTAATTTTCCAATATTCGACAACCTCAAAGAATATACTTAGCTTTATTTTGTGCTGTTCGCAAATTCTCAACATTCTATTGGTTGGTTCAACAATGTGCTTGAATACATCGCCCCGGCCAGAACCAAAGAGTTCGTAATCAAGTGTAAGACAAAGAGTAAGCATAAGATTTTAAGAGTAATTGGTTTTGTGCGAATCGTTCTCGAAACTTGCGAAGGTTTTTTATAATCTCCGCCACACATTTGAAGACTTTTCTTTTGATCTGTTTTACAATTTCATCTGTCGAAAAAACGGCCTTAAGTCACGAATGTCCCACACATCAAAAATTCGGCTGTTAAAATTGAATAGAATGAATAACATATTCGGAATCATAATTGGTTTTCGAAGTACTACAAGTATATCACGAAGAATATTCATCCACTTAACTTGCTTTGGGTTTTCATCATTATTTGAACATTCCCCTAAAATGTA
>JBFFMG010000266.1:0-5384 GCA_041554215.1 Labilibaculum sp. | reverse complement strand
TATTAAACTCAGTTAATAATACATACAAATAATTCTATAATTAAATTTTTATTTATGACTAAATTCGTTTTTAAATTAATCGTATTAAGCTTCTTTATTGGAAGTCTAGGAAGTTTTGCAAACCTTCAGGCACAAGATCATGATGTTGTTGCTGATTCTGTATCTATTGACGATATGGATCCCGTTTTCTTAACAGAAGAAGAGGAAGAAGAAAAATCTAATGGTACAATTATTGCAATTGTAATTGTTGCCATTGCGGCCGCAGGAGTTGGATATAAATTCATCGCCAAAAAGAAAAACAAATAGTCTGTATTTTGTTTTTAAACAAATGGATTCAAAATTTAATTTTTAAAAACTAAATTTAATCCAGAACCGAGATTCTTTCCGAATACAATTGGGAAAGATATCTCGGTTTTACTTTGTTATATTTCTTACATCTATCCCCACAGTAATGGGTTTAATTAGATTTTTACTATTTGTATGTCGTCAAAAACTAATGTCCGCTTACAGGCTGTAATCCTTTACATTACAGAGATCGATCACTTCCTGAACCAACAAATAAAACTCACAAAAAAACCCGACAGTTCTGATCATTCAGTCCTATCGAGCTCTATATCTATTAGCATTTTTATTCTTTACTAACGAAAGTCTCTCAATGCTTTTTTCACGGTTACAATATCGCTTTCTTTATCGCGAATAATTTTGTTTTCATTATCGAACTCAAAATCCGAATAAGAAATTACGACCATCGAGATATCATTCTCAGGAAGAACTTTAGCTCTTCTTTCGTCGTAGATTCTTCGCAGCTCTTCTCTCGATAAAGTCTTGTTGCCTTCCTCCTCTTCCTCTTCATCAATTTTATTAGAGGCAACAACAGGTCTGAAATTCTGTATTTCTTTGTATTCTACAACCAATTGCAACTCTTCATAGTAAGCATCTACCGGAAGCATGGTTTGAGTTTTTCCATTTTTATGCAGATCCCCCAAAAGGAAAGGAAATCTTTTCTGACGATTGGCTTTTAGTGATAAAACCTCATCGCATAAAGAGATAACATAGGTTTCGTCGCTATTGGCTCGAATGGCTAAAGCGTCATTTTCCAATTTCTTTTGTTCCTGTTTGTATTCTTTCTCTGGAGCAGTTGAATTAGCAGGTATAAAGTACCAATACGTATGTTCTCCATGTCTTTCGGCATGTACAAATGGTATTAAGTCCAGTTCGTTTTTTTCATCCAGCTCCCTAAGAATTAAGCGAATTGGCAATCCTTTTTTAATGTCTTTTGCAAATATTCCCGCTTTTATAAAAGCAGGCATCAGCTCTTTTACGGGTACTATTGTAAGTGTAGCATTGCTAGTAAGGTATTCTTCAATTACTGTGTTTATCTTCTCTATTTTGGAAAGATCCTTCATATTGTTATTCATTATTTATATATCTACTGTTTATTCTCATCCAACGTAATAGATGAGTATTCTCTATCACTCAACAGATTTGGTCGAGAAACAGCACTGGTTTTCATTTTCTAAGAATGTGCAAATATAGACTTAAAATACCTGATAAAGACTATGCCTTGTATACTCTAGTAAAAAACAAAAGATCGCACGAGCTTTAAATCCTCAATTCTATTGCTGGATAGAATGCTTTAAATGGGAATTTAATTCTTTGAATTTTGCTTTGGCATGGATAAAAGGATTAAAAATTCTAAAGTCATTGCCAATAAATCACAAATCTGCGAAAGCGTAAGAGTATTTTTTAAGCTCTATTTACTAACACATGTGTATTTTCAGTATGTTTGCGCCCGTAAAATCAATTAAAACAGAAGTATCAATAGAATTCACTAATCCCTAATCGCAGTCATGTTAAAAAAAGTTGACCCGTTTATTTTTGGCCTAATTGTAATGATTTTATTGGCATGGATTTTTCCTGCTTTTGGAAATTACGAAGGTGCGTTCTCCTTAAATAACATCACCAGCATTGGCATTTCGTTGATTTTCTTTTTCTACGGACTTAAACTGAGTCCGCAACACATGTACAACGGACTAAAAAACAGCAAGCTTCATATATTAATTCAACTTACAACCTTTTTACTCTTCCCTGCTTTAGTGTTCCTAGGTCTGCCATTTGTACATACCGATAGCGCACATCAATTATGGTTAGCTATGTTTTTTCTGGCAGCGCTACCTTCTACGGTTTCATCTTCGGTAGTAATGGTGGTGCTTGCAAAGGGAAATGTACCTGGTGCTATTTTTAATGCCAGTTTATCGGGCCTATTAGGCATTATAATAACTCCCTTATGGATGAGCCTATTTTTAGCAGCTGAGCCGGGTTCTTTCGGGTTTACTGATACAATAATCAGTTTGATAGTTAAAATATTGCTTCCTGTTGCTTTAGGATTAATGCTTAATAGCCGACTGGGAAATTTAGCGAAGACTCATTCAACAAAATTAGCTTGGTTCGACAAAAGTATTATTCTAGCCATTGTGTACAAAAGCTTTAGCACGTCCTTTTCTTCAGGATTATTTGCTAGCATTGGTTTACTAGACATCTTATCCTTATTGTTTGCAGTCATCTTCCTTTTTGTGGTGGTGTATGCCATCACTTACAAATCAACTCAACTTCTCGATTTCAGTCGTGAAGATCGCATTACAACTGTATTTTGCGGGTCGAAGAAATCGTTAGTACACGGAACGGTTATGACTAAGGTATTGTTTTCGAATATGACAAGTCAAGGCATTTTCATCTTACCCATTATGATGTACCACACCATGCAATTGATTGTGATCAGCTTTATTGCACAACAAAAAAGCAAGGAATAAACCCACAAACATCAAATCTCGCTTTTTACTTCGATCAGTTCAATGCTTTTGACTCTAAAAATACAAGCATTAGATTATAAGCAAGATTCTAATTTAGTATTTAAAACTGCAGATAATGTTATTTTAATAATGGAAACGTTCGATTACAGGTAGATCATTAGGAATAAATTCAATTGGATTTTCCATGATGTTCAACTCGGTAATCTGCTTGTTTTTAAGCAACTGAAAGGGAAATGACTTTACAGAATTGTTTCTCAAATAAATATAAGTGATCGATAATGAATTCAAAAGACATTCTATTCCATCAGAAATGTTATTGTTTGTAAAATCTATTAACTCCAATTTAGGACAAGCACTGAGAACCTTAGGCACTTTGGTAAAACTATTATTACCCAAATAGATTTTTTGGAGCTCAGGTATATCAGTAATCGCCTGAGGTAATGAACTAATTCGATTCCGTCGGATATCAATGCATTGTAAACTCTTTAAGCTTGCTATTTCGTCGGGAATAGATTCAAGTTCATTTTCTTGAATATCTAAAAATTCCAGATATTTCAATTTAAAAAGTGCAGGAGGCCACTTGCCCTTCAAGTTCTTTTTTGAAATATTTAAATGGCTTACTTGATTTAATTCATTTAACTGATAGCCTTTAACTAACCAATTAACTTTCTGTACCTGTTTTACACCCCAACTTAACTGAGCATTTAACTCTTCAATGATATGTAAATCTCCCATCTATAATATTTCTTACTACTTACACCCAATCATAAAATCTACCAATACAATACAATACTTATTACCCTACACTTTTCACTTTTACAACTCCTTTTCGGTAAGCTTCGAGCAGTCGGTTCAAGTCTTGAATTTGTTGGCGCAGTTTGTCTCCAATAAAGGTATCACCAACTCTAATTCGTTTGGTTCCCTGCTCAATCATACTTCGAGTAGAAACAATATCAAGTTCGTCGTGTATAGCTTTGTGTTTTGATTCGAAGGAGGTATGCTCGGCAAGAATTAAACTGTACGAATCATAAATTAGGGTATACCCGGCAATACCTGTTACTTTCTGATATGGTTTCGACATTCCTCCATCAATAACAAAGAGTTTTCCCTCTGCTTTTACCGGACTTTCACCCATAGCCACTTTTACTGGTACATGACCATTAATAATATGTGAAACATCCGGATCGAGTCCAAATTCTTTTAAAATCCGACAACAAGATTCTTTACTATCTCTAAGTTTATAATACATATTGCTTTCTTCACGCTGAGCTTCTTTATCGTCAAGAAAATATCTTTCGAAAGTAGCCATTTTTTTCTTTCCGAAAAGAGGCGAATATGCCCCGCTCCATAAATACCACATGTAATCGCGGTCTTTGCTTGTTCTTTCTGGGTGTTCACGATTAAAATAGGCTCGTCGGGAAACCAAATCGAACTGATCGCACAAGGCCTTTCCCTTGTATTTTTGACCCAGTAAAGTTAGCTCTTTTAATTCTCCATTTTCATCGAGAGGTATGCAACCATGAAATAGCAAATTTGAATTATAGGAAAGATAAGTACCTCCTTTGGAGAACAGTGTTTTAATATGGCGCTGCAGTTTATCGCAATACAAAAAGGAAAATTGAAGTTTTTGAGCCAATGCACTCTCCTCTTCGGTAAGTTGATACGGATTTTCTGGATCAATGGTAGGAAATGATTTGTCGTTCAATTCCAGTTCCCGACCATCAATAGTCACTGTACCTTTCTCATAATTGATTTTATCGAGCAGCAATCGGTCGTCCATTTCCATTTCTGGATTTCTCTGAATAATCTCTCCTGCAAGCTTCATCTCAATAACCATAATGGCTTTGTGCATTTTACTGGTCAGTTTGATCTGAGTCGATCCAATATTTTCGACTGGTGTATTCTTGGGAATAAACGCTTCACAGGGATCATTCTCGTAAGCTTTCATGGCAAAGGTAGCCAGAGGCATTAGATTAATTCCATAGGCATCTTCCAAAGTATCCAGGTTGTTGTATCGGGCACTTAAACGAATTACGGCAGCTATACTGGCACGAATTCCTGTTGCGGCAGCCATCCATACAATGTCGTGGTTTCCCCACTGAATATCTACCGAATAATGATTCTGTATCACGTCCATTACCTTATCAGCATAAGGACCTCTATCATATATATCACCAATAATATGCAATCTATCAATCAACAAGCGTTTTATAAACTTACTAATTGCAACAATAAACTGATTGGCACGATCTACATCAATAATGGACTGTATGATACAGGCGAAATATTGTTCTTTTTTTGCGTTAGGCTCATTCAACAACTCATCAATTACATAGGCAAAATCGGGTGGCATAGCCTTTCTCACCTTCGATTGTGTATACTTATCTGCCGAAACACGAGCCACATCAATCAATCTGCGAAGCGTAATCGCGAACCATTCATTCAGGTTATCCTGCTCGTTTGTAATGAGCTTAAGTTTGTCCTCAGGGTAATAAATAAGTGTTGCTAACTGAGTTTTATCTTTTTCACTAATTGTACTCCCGTAAACAATATCAATTTTCTTTCTCACCATAC
>JBFFMG010000265.1:0-5451 GCA_041554215.1 Labilibaculum sp. | reverse complement strand
TGTTGAAGAAGAAGAAAAAGATGACGATGAGGACGGCGATAAGCAGGAAGAAAAGAAAGACGGAGAAGAAAAAGAACAAAAGAAGGCTAAAAAGAAAATGGTTGCCAAAGTTTGGCATTTCGAGTACCAAATTGATTCTAAAAAGCTAAGTCTGCTTGATGAGTTTGAAAAACCATTGGAACAAAAAGATTGGGCATCGGTAGCTCCAAATCAGGAATATATAATTTTTGCCAAGCACCACAACTTATACTGGATGGATGCTGAAAACTATAAGAAAGCTCAAAAAAATGAAAAAGATTCTACCATTATAGAACATGAATTAACTACTGATGGTGTAGAATTTTACAGCTATGGCAGTGGCACTTATGGAAAAACCAATAAAGAAATAGAAGAAGAGAAAGACAAACGCAAAGCTGCTTATGTAAGCTTTTCAAAGGATTCCAAAAAATTTGCATTAACAAGAGAAGATGAACGCGAAGTTAAAGATCTTTGGGTAATTAATTCGGTGGCTTCACCCCGACCAACTTTAGAAAAATACAAATATCATATGCCGGGAGAAAAAGAAGCTCCGCAATATGAAATTCTCATTTTCGATTGGGAAAGTAAAGAATCTGTAAAAGTAAAAGCAGCTGCTTTCAAAGATCAGACTCTTTCAATATTAAGAGCTCCAAGAAAAAAAATGGATGCCGACGATGATTTGAAATTCTCGAAGTGGTTATCTGCAAACAGCGATGTTTTGTATTTTAAACGTCAGAGCCGCGACATGAAACGCGTTGACATTTGTACCGCAAACACCACTACAGGTGAAGTGAAGGTTTTGATTGAAGAGCGTTTAAACACCTATATTGAAACCAAATCAATTGGATTCGTGAATAACGGCAAAGAATTGATTCATTGGTCGGAACGCGATGGATGGGCACATTTTTACCTTTACGATGGTGAAGGTAATTTAAAAAATCAAATTACATCAGGCGCATGGCATTGTGATGAAATTCAAGGAATAGATGAAAAAAACAGAGTGCTTTACTTTATTGGAAATGCTAGAGAAAAAGGAGAAGATCCTTACTATTCTCACCTGTATAGTGTAAACTTTGATGGTACAGGATTAAAACTTTTAAATAAAGGTGATTTCTCACACGACATAAGTCTGAATGATGAAAACAACTACTTTGTAAACAACTCATCAAGAGTGAATACTGCACCTGTTTCGGCTTTGTACAATTCAAAAGGAACAAAGTTAATTGATTTGGAAACAACTGATTTATCAAGATTGTTTGAGGCTGGCTACCAATTTCCTGAACCATTTAAGGTAAAAGCAGGAGACGGTATAACCGATATTTATGGAGTAATGTACAAGCCTTTCGATTTTGATCCAAACAAAAAATATCCAATCTTAACTTATGTATATCCAGGGCCACAAACCGAGGCTGTTTACAAAAGTTTCTCCTCTCGTATGGATAGAGCCGATCGTATGGCTCAGCTTGGATTTATTGTAGTTACAATTGGTAATCGAGGAGGAAATCCTGATCGCTCGAAATGGTATCACAATTACGGTTATGGCAATTTAAGAGATTATGGTTTGGAAGATAAAAAAGTTGGCCTGGAGCAATTAGCAAACCGATTTGACTTTATTGATATTAACAAAGTTGGAATTTTTGGACATTCTGGAGGTGGATTTATGTCTACTGCAGCAATGTTGGTTTACCCGGATTTCTTTAAAGTGGCCGTTTCGGCAGCAGGAAACCACGACAACAACATCTACAATCGCTGGTGGAGTGAAACTCACCATGGTGTAAAAGAAGTAGTTTCTGAAAAAGGAGATACAACATTCACCTATAAAATTGACGACAACCCGAGCTTAGCCAAAAACCTGAAAGGAAAACTTATGATTGTGACCGGTGATATCGACAATAATGTACATCCGGGTAATACAATAAGAATGGCCAATGCTTTAATTAAAGCCAACAAGCGATTCGATTTCTTTGTTTATCCTGGTCAACGTCATGGATTTGGAAACATGAGCGAATACTCGTTCTGGTTACGAGGTGAATATTTCTGTAAGTATTTACTTGGCGATTTCAGAAACAGTGCCGATTATGTAGAAATGCAAAACGATCAACCAAGAAAATAAGACACTCATAGTTTAAAAAATTGAAATCCCGATTTGCAATTGCAGATCGGGATTTTTTTTTATTTATTGAATAAACTCTTACCTCCTAATTCTATCACAAAACCCTCTCAAAATCCGTTCTGTTGATTTAAAATCAAGACATTCATCAGTTACCGACACTCCATATTTTAGTTCTGCCTTATCTTCAGGAATGCTTTGTTTGCCAAAATTTAAATGACTTTCAACCATAAATCCCATAATGGATTTATTTCCATTGGCAATCTGATCAGCCAAACTTGTTAGAACAATTTCCTGTTTTCCAGCTTCTTTATAACAGTTGGCATGACTACAGTCCACCATAATTCTTGGCTTAATATTCAAAGCAGTCAACTGTTCTTCTATTTTTGCAATAAAGCGAGGTTCAAAATTAGGTTTTTTTCCACCTCTAAGAATAATATGCGTATTAGGATTCCCAAGTGTACGTACCACAGCAACATGTCCTTCCGGATTGATACTCACAAAATTATGAGCATCACTAACCGCTTGCATTGCGTTAATGGCAATATCAATATTACCATCGGTACCATTCTTAAAACCAACCACAGATGACAAACCACTCGACATATTCCGATGACTTTGCGACTCTGTTGTGCGAGCACCAATAGCGGTCCATGAAAATAAATCCTGAATGTACTGCGGAGTAACAATATCCAAAGCTTCTCCAGCAGCAGGCAAACCAAGTTCTGCAATATAAACCAAAAGTTCACGAGCCTGCTTCAAGCCATCTTGTATTTTACAGCTATTATCCATGTAAGGATCATTTATCATGCCCTTCCATCCCACTGTAGTTCTAGGTTTTTCAAAATAAACACGCATCACAATAAACAAGTCATCTTTTAAATCATCAGCCAAAACTTTCAGCTTTTGTGCATATTCCTTAGCCGATTTCACATCATGAATTGAACAAGGTCCTACAACGGCAAGTATACGATTATCACTTCCATTAAGGATATTTTTAATCGTAGTTTGTCCATTATTAACCGTTTCGATGTGTTTTTCAGAAAGAGGATATAAAGCCTTTAATTGCGAAGGTGTAATAATCGACTGTTCCTCACTCACATTCAAATTCTCTATTCTCGGGTCCATCATATTCTTTGCTCTTAATTATTTTACAATTCTGTGTATTTACAATGCAGCTTGTGAAATTAAGCTTTATTTCTTTTAAACGGAATTTTAGCTAAAAAAAGAACTCTTTCCTGAAAAAGTTAAACGAGCATTATAAATCCCAAAAATTTAACTCTTAATGTCTTACCAAAAATTTATATTAAATCTAAACAAGTGTATTTTACCAACAGAAGGCTAATGCTTTCAAGCTTTCCGAAACCACACATTCCCATAACAATCTCTATATCAACTCAACACATCAAAACAAAAACAGAACACATCTAGATGTCTGGATATTATTTATTACATTAGATAATTAACAAAACAAAGAAAAATGTTTGGCATTCATTTATCAAAAGCAAATCTACCTTAAATCATATCAAGCCTAGTTAATACACACTTAATTCAAATAAATCATGGCCAAAATTGTCGTTTTAGGAGCTGGCATTTCAGGACATACCGCTGCCGCCTTTATCAAAAAAAAATTGGGCAAACAACACGAAGTCGTAATGGTTTCCCCAAACAGCTATTACCAGTGGATTCCATCGAACATATGGGTTGGAGTAGGCCGAATGAGTGTTGATCAGGTTCGGTTTAAGCTAAAGAAAGTATACGACAAATGGAAAATTGACTTTAAACAAGCCAAAGCCGTTTCGATTCATCCCAAAGGAAATCAGGAAATTACCAAAGGATTTGTAAGCATAGAATACACCGATCCAGAAAGAAAAGGAGAAACCGAACATGTGGATTATGACTATCTGGTAAATGCAACCGGTCCAAAATTGAATTTTGAAGGCACTCCAGGATTAGGTCCTGGTAAAAACACCGAATCGGTTTGTTCCTGCGATCATGCCATTCATGCATGGGATAAATTACAAAGCTGCATTAAGAAAATGGAGGCTGGCGAAAAGCAAACATTTCTAATTGGAACCGGACATTCCATGGCAACCTGCCAAGGAGCGGCATTTGAATATATTTTAAATGTTTCTTACGAAATAAAAAAACGAAAGCTAGAGCATTTGGCTGAACTTATTTGGATCACCAATGAATACGAATTGGGCGATTTTGGAATGGGCGGTGCGTTCATAAAACGAGGTGGTTACATCACATCAACCAAAGTATTTGCCGAATCATTCTTAATTGAAAACGGAATTAGATGGATTAAACGGGCAGGTGTTTTCGAAATTGAACCGGGAAAGGCAAATTACGAGACTCTTGATGGTGAAAAAAACTCAGTAGAATTCGATTTCTCAATGTTGATTCCTGGCTTTTCGGGTGTTGGTTTAAAAGCCTTCGATAAAAATAACGAAGACATCACCTCCACTATTTTTGCTCCAAACGGATTCACCAAAGTTGATGCTGATTATGCACCAAAAGATTTTGAGGAATGGAAAGCTTCAGATTGGCCAGAAACCTATCGCAATCCAACTTATCCAAACATATTTGCTCCGGGTATTGCTTTTGCTCCTCCTCACTCCATTTCGAAACCAATGAAGAGCAAAAACGGAACCGCTATTTTTCCTGCTCCACCCCGAACTGGAATGCCATCGGGTGTATCCGGTAAAGTTGTAGCCTTAAACATTGTTAATTTGGTTAAAAAAGGGGAACACGACTTAAAACACAGAGCTTCAATGGCCAAAATGGGTGCAGCATGCGTTGTGTCTGCAGGATTTGGAATGACTAAAGGATCGGCTGCAACCATGACCGTTTTTCCAATTGTTCAGGATTGGGATAAATATCCTGAATGGGGACGCAGTATTAAATATACAATGGGAGAACCTGGACTAGCAGGACATTGGCTAAAATGGACAATGCATTATATGTTCCTGCACAAAGCTAAAGGATATCCTTTTTGGTGGTTGTTACCCGAGTAATACCGATTGGTGTTTCATATGAGCTATAAATTCGCAAGCTCATCTACAGCTCAATTCAACATTCATCGGCATTATACCATTTTGCTTTATAGCTCAAACTGTAGTCAATTTGGTATAAAATGTAAAAAAAAAATGAATCTGTTATAACACAAATATATCATGAGCAAAACAAAAAGAAGAGGCTATTACGAAGAAGCCTATCCACCAATGCCAACCAAAACAACCAAGTTTTGGCGCAAAGAAATCTTATATCAAACCTATCGATTCATTGTTCTTAATATTAAAATTATCCGAATTGTGGTA
>JBFFMG010000264.1:0-5486 GCA_041554215.1 Labilibaculum sp. | reverse complement strand
TAGTAATAGATAATTTTTTCTTGTATAAAACAGAAAAGGATGTTCAAATTATGAACATCCTTTTACAATTTTTATTGTTGTCTCAATTAGTTGTTGAATAACAATTCACGATATTTTGGCAATGGCCACATTTCGTTGTCAACAATTAACTCCAATTTATCGATATGATATCTGATACTAGCAAGATATGGACGAACTTTCTCATCATAAGCTGTCGCCATTTCCATTCCTTCCTCTAAAACATTACATGCTTTACGAGCTTCGATCATTTCTTTCACTTTAGCTTTAATAGAACTAATATGAACTGAAATCTCCTTGATCAACTCCTTACGTGCAGAAGACAAATCTTCATATTCGCTATTGGTGAAAATATCTCTTAAACCTTGTACGTTTTGGATTAACTTAGTTTGATAAGCAACCGCGGTTGGCACAATGTGATTAATAGCCAAATCTCCAAGAACACGAGCTTCAATTTGAACTTTCTTGGTGAACTTTTCTAATTCCACTTCAACACGAGCTTCTAACTCCTTCTCAGTCATAACACCACTTCCAATCAAAGATTTTCTAGCAGCAGGCTCAAGATACTTAGATATAGATTCAGGAACACATTTTATGTTTGTCAGTCCTCTTTTCTTAGCTTCTACTACCCAATCCTCTGAATAACCATCACCGTTGAAACGGATTGGCTTACATTCAATGATCATTTTCTTAAGAATTTGGAAGATTGCCTCATCCTTTTTAATTCCTTCTTCGATTAAAGCATCAACAGCTACCTTAAACTCTTTTAACTCAACAGCAACTGCTGCACTTAAAGCAGTCATAGCAGCAGCATTATTCACTGAAGAACCTACAGCACGAAACTCGAAACGGTTTCCTGTAAATGCAAAAGGTGAAGTACGGTTACGATCTGTATTATCTAAAATAATTTCTGGAATTCTACCAATACCCAATTTCAAAGCAGTTTTTTCATCAGGAGTCATCTTTCTTTCTCCAACTTCGTCAACAATTCTATCCAACATACTTGAAATTTCATCTCCAAGGAAAGCCGAAATAATTGATGGAGGAGCCTCATTTGCACCCAAACGGTGACTGTTCGAAGCTGTAAGAATTGACGCACGCAGCAAATCTTGATTTTTATAAACAGCCATCAATGTATTTACTACGAAAGTAAGAAATTGAATGTTTGCTTTAGGATTTTTACCCGGAGCTAAAAGAACAACACCAGTATCGGTTCCTAATGACCAGTTGTTGTGCTTACCTGATCCATTAATCCCGGCAAAAGGCTTTTCGTGAAAAAGAACACGGAATTTATGGTGACGAGCAACTTTTTTCATCACATCCATTAACAATTGATTGTGATCATTTGCCAAGTTAGCTTCTTCGAAGATAGGAGCTAGCTCGAACTGACTAGGAGCCACCTCATTATGACGAGTTTTCACAGGAATTCCCAATTTATGACATTCCACTTCCAATTCCATCATGAAAGCAGTAACACGCTCAGGAATAGATCCAAAGTAGTGATCATCTAACTGCTGATCTTTAGAAGAAGAGTGTCCCATTAAGGTACGACCTGTAAGCACAAGATCTGGACGAGCTTGATATAAAGCTTCATCAATCAGGAAATATTCTTGTTCCCAACCAAGGTTGGTATGAACTTTAGTTACATTCTTATCGAAATACTGACAAACACCAACAGCAGCCTCATCGACAGCAGCTAATGCCTTTAATAAAGGAGCCTTATAGTCAAGAGCTTCTCCTGTGTAAGAAATAAATATAGTAGGAATACATAGAGTAGTACCAACAATAAAAGCTGGAGATGAAACATCCCAAGCGGTATAACCACGAGCTTCGAATGTTTGACGAATTCCTCCTGAAGGGAACGAAGACGCATCTGGCTCCTGCTGAGCTAATAATTTACCAGAAAAATTTTCGATCATATGACCACCATCACCATAATCAATAAATCCGTCGTGTTTTTCTGCAGTTCCATCGGTTAATGGTTGAAACCAGTGAGTGTAGTGAGTTGCGCCTTTTTCAATTGACCAAGCTTTCATGCCAGCAGCAATGCCGTCTGCCAATTTTCGATCTACAGACATGCCTTTTTGATTAGCTGTCATTACCGCACGGAAAGCCTCTTTAGAAAGATACTTTCTCATGGATTCTACATTAAATACTAATTCACCGTAATAATCAGTTACCTTATTTGAAGGTAAAGTAACCGGCTTAGCTTCCCTTTTAAGTAACTCCCCTAACGCTTTAAATCTAATTGTGGCCATAAACGCAAAAATTTTAGTTATTGATATTTTAATCCGTATTGAAAAAAGGGGTACTCAGCAAAAAAATATTCTATTTTCACTCAACACCCCCCTTTAGCAACAGTACAAATGTGAATAAAAAAAATCAATTTCACAATTCTACTAGCAAAAAAAATACCCCACACTAATTAAAAAACGATAAAATTAGGAATAAAGCCCCTTATTTTTATCGTTTGCGCTTAATTTTTTAGTTTTTTTCTTATACGACCTATTTTTTCATCTCTGCTGTGGAATTTTTGGCGATTTTTTCAGAATAACATCTTTAACATCCTTTTTTGAATTTATCAATTCATAAAAATCAAGTATATATTCAGTTAATCCATTCCTATTCTCTTCATTTAGATATTCGCATTGGGAAATCAATCTCAAAAATGCTTCTTTTAGTTCATTAAAACCCAAAAAAGCAGTTTCCAACTCCTCATCACTCCACTTGTATCCTTTGTATTTTCGTTTGTACTTTGCATCAGGTGGTATTTGAGGATCTAAAGTGAAATAAGCTTGATTGATAATTCCTGACCAATCAAAATCAAAAGGTACTGCAACAGGAATAGCCTGTTCATCCACCGATAATATGATAACATTGTGCAAACGACTAATATCCCAGTCGGAATTTCCGATCATCAACTGAAACAAAGACAGCGTTATTATATTTTTTCGAAGAATATTGTATTGCTTTAAATTTTTATATTCCTGTATCACTTTTCCATTTCGGGTTGCAAGGTCATTTTTATCCTCGAGAAAAAATCCAAATTTCTTAAGAGAATCATTTGTGAGCGTATCAATAAATAAAACGCGAGACAAACGAACTCTAAAACTATGGTCATCTATCAAATTATACATCTTGTATATGAGATATTCTTTTATTGTATTCTGTTCAAATACAAGCGCATTAGATTGACAGTGACTCACATACTTCAGTTTGCTTTGTCCTTCGAACTCTGTTCCTTTTACTTTTTCGGTGGGGATCTTAAAGCGTAATGGAGGAAAATCACAATTTTGTTTTCGTCTTCTAAAATTTCCACGAGTCATCACTTCAACTTCCATACAATTATCATTTCCTAAAAGGCGAAACTGACATTTATGATACTTCCTATTCTCTCCTACATCATTCAACAAATTGGAAAAATTAGCTTTTAATTCTATTTCGAGGAGTTTTTCGTTTTTAAATAATGGTAAGTTCAACAAGCTATCTCTTTCTTTTTTGGATATTGCACTTAGAGAAATAGAATCGATAAGCAATAATAAGACTAAAAAAACTTTTGTGAAAAAAGCCATCTTGTAATTACTCATACCCCAAATTATTTTCGACAGTTTACTCATCGCATTATTTTTATAGCAGTACTATTCAAATAACTCTCGCCTTCCATCTATGAAACAACGATAGTATTTCCCTTCTTCCATCAATAGTACCTGTGGTTTAATTTCGGAATATCCCATTGGTACATTTATCGCAACCACTTTTTCTTCGTGTAAAAACCGAATTGATTCGACCTCTGTATGTCCGAAAAAAATTCGACTTGCTTTATAAAAAGACAATACCTTATCCAATTCCTCATTGTTTATGATTGAATAACTTCTGGATTTCATTATATACCCTCTGTACCACAGAGGATTTTCAGGAAAGTAGGTCGCTTTCATCAACTCCTCATTTGTCATCCCATTATCTTTTTCTAAACTTTTTCTTATGTCATTATTTATCTGTTCAAGACTAAGTCCTCGATCCACTAAATCGGGAGACAAACCTCCGTGCACAAATAACAAATCGTTAATTTTCACAACCGAATTCAGTGACCGTAACCATTTACCCAACTCCGTATCTTCCGCAAAAAAACGAGAATAATTCAACATTAATCTTTGACACATATTCTTATACTTCGGGGCTACATATCGAGAATCATTCATTAAAACCATAACCTCATGATTTCCTAATAACAAATGCACTTTCCCTTTAGTATCATTAGCCTGACCTTGTAATTTCTTTATTAAATATAGACTTTCAGTCACTTTATCTCCTCGATCGAATATATCTCCTATAAAAACCAGATGTCCATCGCCCCAATTCCAATCTAAATTTTCATCAATTACCCCTGAATTTAGAAGCAACTTAACCAGAACATCGTACTCTCCATGCACATCGCCTATCGTCATCAGTTTCTTGACTCCTTCGTATTCGGCACTTTGAATTGGATACTTTCCTTTTCGAAGCCAATATCTATTTTCATCTCCCTTTTGCCCTTTAACCAAAACCGAATCTGCCTTCAACTTTATTTTCTTTTCCCGAATATCAATTGTATTCCCTTCTTTTTCGTGACTGATATACCATGATTTTACGGTTTTTGAATCGATCCAGAAAAAATGTGGACCATCCACATAATCTTCTAAATTTATAGTCTTTACATTCCCCCGAAACACTTTATCGTAAGACGAAAATGCCCCCGAACTTAAATCATCTTTCTTTTTCTGTGAGGCTGCGTTAAACGACAAAAAACTACTTATCGATAAGAATAATACAATTCTATAAGTCTGAACCATTCGATACATATCATACTTCTTTCGTTATCAAATCAAATACCAAAACGATTATACCTCTCTATATCAAAAACTAAATCAATATCATCAAAAAAATAAAAAGATATTATTGTCCGATACAAAACAAAAAGTGTTCGAATACGAACTGCTTTGGCATCTTATGAAGATAGTGAAAAAAAAACACATGGCTTTTACATACAAAAAAACAGGGATCCCGAAGAATCCCTGTTACACTACTACTACATAGTACCTGAATTAGTATCCAGGATTTTGTCCTACTAGTCCTCCTGTATTATCCACTTCACTTTGTGGAAGAGGAAAGAAAGTATTTTTTGGCATTGTCAAATTAGTTGCTTTAAAGATTGGCTCACCAGAATCAGCTACCACGTATCCTCCGGCACCATCACGGGTAATACTTGCTTTCACTTTGTAACCATCAATTTTAAGCTCTTGCTCTAATCTACCAGTTCGAACCAAATCATGCAATCTGTGACCTTCACCACAAAGCTCAACACGACGCTCATGATAAATGGCATCCAGCAAAGCCGTTCCTGAAGTTGTAACATCAGCTAAAATAGAACCATTCCCTTGGCGAGCACGCTCACGTACTTTATTTAAGTAGATTTTAGCAGTTCCCTCATC
>JBFFMG010000263.1:0-5487 GCA_041554215.1 Labilibaculum sp. | reverse complement strand
GAGTTTCAAGTATTCCGACAACCAAAGGACAGATTGAACTATGTCCTGATATTTTCTTGACCCTTGATCCGAGTCGTCGTCGAGATGAGCATTTAGTAAATGCTCTGAAATGTATGAGTCTTGCCAAAAATTACCATCGTCTTTTGCGTATAGTTTTGGTTTCTTGGTAATTTTTTCAAGAAGGGAGAAATCGAGTAATCCCTGTGGTGAAATTAAAGTCATAATGTTTTAAAAATATATTACTGATTTGATTGTAATTTTACAATTTTAATTCCTGAAATAAAAATTCATTTAAAGCTGTATGTTTATCTATTTATGCTTCCGCTTAATCATCACTTTATATCCTTCAAGAAAATCAAATCCGAGTCTCTTGTAAATGTCTATTGCTCTTTTGTTTGTGTGGTGAACTTCAAGCTTAATTTGCATGGTTACACTTTTAGCATAAGCTAGTGCTGTTTCGGTAAGAAGCCTTCCGTATCCTTTGCGTTGATATTCAGGAAGAACACCTAAGTGATGCATGTACAATCGTCTCGAATCATTAGTAAGCCAGCAGCAGCCAATTATTGCTACTTTTGTGATGTCTTCTAACACCCAGAATTTCCCTTCTCGCAATAAGCTTAATTCAATTGAATGGGAATTATCACCACGTTCTTCACCACCCAAATTGGTTACCTTCCATAATTTGAGTATGGATTGATAATCAGTATCTTTGTATTCTCTAAGATTTACCAGACTCATCATTATCTTTCTTTACCACATAAACTTGTCCGGTTTCAAAACGGATTACTTCAACAAGGGTGTCTTTGTCAATAAAACCATCTTCCGATTTGGCATCGTAAATTTGATTATCGATAAATACCTTGCCCGAAGGTCGAAGAACGCTAACTGCAGTTCCTGTTTTTCCAATTAGTAATTTGGCTTTCATATCAACGCCAATGTAACCATCATCAGCTTTCTCTACCGAGCCAAGAGCTAAATGGCCTAAAAAGGAATTGGTAGCAAATAGTTTTTTACTTGCATAAATTGATCCCAAAATAGAGGTGAACATCGAAAAGACAACCAACATTATTGCTCCAAGTAAGGCTTTTATATGACGGGGTTCAAAGTCAAAAGCAACATTGTCGACCAAACTTAAAGCGAGGCCAGTAATGATAAGAATAATACCTGAAATGCCAGCGACACCAAAGCCTGGAATAACAAATATTTCTACAGCCAGGAGGATGACACCAATTACGAACAAAATAATTTCCCAGTTCTCGGCCATGCCCTCTAAATAAAGAGGCGAAAAGTAAAGAACGGCTGCTATGGCCGATGCGAGAATAGGGAAGCCAATTCCAGGAGTTTGTAACTCAAAATAGATGCCACCAATAATGATCATGATTAGAATTCCTTGTAACACAGGATTGATCATGAAATCAACCATTTGTTCGATTGTTGTTGGCTCATATTTTTTGATTGTATATTCTTTTATTCCAGCTTTAGTAAGGACTTCTTCTACACTATTTGCGATTCCTTCACAGTATCCGTTTTTTATTGCTTCATCGGGTGTGAAGGTTAATACTTTACCTGTGTCGATAATGTTTTCGATATACGTACGAGGATCAACCATCGCTTCAGCAATTAATGGATCTCTTCGCCATTTGTATGTAGTATCTCCTTTTTGTATTAATGTATCTTTGCCATGCGACTCGGCAGTTGCACGCATTGTAGAACGCATGTACGATTGATACTTATCGGGCATTGCCTCACCAGTTTGATTCACCACAGTAGCTGCTCCGATATTTGCTCCCGTTCTCATGTAAATACTATCACAAGCAATGGATATAAGAGCTCCGGCCGATGCTGCATTATTGTCAATAAATACATATACCGGAATTTTACTATTTAAAATAGCAGTTCGAATTGAATCAGCATGAATCACCATGCCTCCGTATGTATTCATGTGAATAAGAACGATATCTGCCTTCCATTCATTCGCTTCTTTTAGTGCATCCTTTGTTTGTCTCCAAGCAGCGGGTCCAATTTCTCTTTTAATATCAAACTTGTAAACCTGTGTTTTATTAGTTTCAGGTATACTGTCAGAGTTTTTATTAGCAAAAGTGTTGAAACTCAGTGATGAAATGAAAATGAAGAGTAGAATGTTACGGATAGTATTCATGCTGGTATTTGTTTTTCCTAAGTGAAGTACAATTTACATCTTTATTCTATATATTCTGTTAGATGAATTGAACTTATATGTAAGATAGTAATTAAGTTTAAATTTTGTTTGTTTTTTTGCTTGGGTATTTGTCTGTATCCCAAATCTCGTTTACCGCCAAAGTTCCTGCTACAACAGATATTATGGCTGCGAAACTAGAAAAAGATACTCCGCAAAACGGTACGATTAAACAGAGTGAAAAAACAAAGCCATTGGCAATTACGATACCTTTATTTTCTCTCATAAATTGAACACTTTGTTTAATACTCATTTTCTTGCGTTCAATAGCATAATCAAGAAATGAAAATCCGTAGAAATACGCCGAAATAAAAAAAAGGAATATGGCTGCAATCCAACCAATAATTGGAATGAAACTTAGTATAAACATGAGTACAGTTAAAACCAGTTCTATAAATAAATTGCGTACTGCAATAAAAACGCCTCGTAGAATATCTTTTATAAACTGTTTTGTTTCAAACGGATAGTCGTTACCTGTTTGTATTTTTTCGGTTCGTTCGGATAAATAGGAAAATACTGGCGACATAAGAATAATGATAATGTAGCCACCGAAATAAGCGAATAGTAAGAAAAATAGTAGTTTGAAAATAACCCAGATAAAACCGCCAACTGTAGCTTTTAAGAAAGCAGAACCCCAGAAGTCTGCATTTTCTAGATCTAACCACCCTTCTAGATAATTTTGCGATTGTTGAGCCAAGTCGCCGATATATTCCCATCCTACCCAAAATAAAATAATGTTAAGGAGAATTGGGAATAAGAAAAACCAAGCCAATCGTTTTTTGAATATATATTGAATGGCTTCGGTATAGGTTCGCAGTCCGAAGCTAAAATCTTTAAAGAATTTCATTGATTTTGTTTTACGTTAAAGTGTGCGTTAACAAAAATAGCATTTATCGATAAAATGCGAAATATAAGGTTCAATGTTTAATGGGATAATGCTTTCTTATTTCAGATCATTCTCTGAAAACTTTCGCGACTCATCGCTTTTAATTACCTTTGGGCTTCTAAATAACCATTATTGACATTTAATTTTTTTGAGATGCAGAGTTTGACAGCAATTTCTCCTATTGACGGACGTTACCGTGATAAGGTAGACGTTTTAGGAGAGTATTTTTCGGAATATGCTTTGGTGCGATACAGAGTTTTGGTAGAAGTAGAATATTTTATTGCTTTATGCGAGGTTCCTCTTCCACAATTAAAAGATTTCGACAAGGATCTTTTTGCAGATTTGCGTAGTTTGTATATCGATTTTACCGTTGAAGATGCGCAGAAAGTTAAAGATATTGAAAGTGTAACAAATCATGATGTTAAAGCCGTTGAGTACTTTATTAAGGAAAAGTTTGATGCTTTACATCTTCAGAAATACAAAGAGTTTATTCACTTTGGATTAACTTCCCAGGATATTAATAATACTGCAACACCATATTCGTTGCGCGATGCAGTGCACGATGTGTATTATCCGCTTTTAGACGAATTAATTAATAAGTTGGATAGTCTTTCTGAAGATTGGAAAGAAATTTCAATGTTGGCCCGTACTCATGGTCAGCCAGCATCTCCAACTCGTTTAGGTAAAGAAATTCAGGTATATGTATATCGTTTAAAGAAGCAGTTGGATCTCTTGAAGAGTGTTCCATGTTCGGCCAAATTTGGTGGTGCTACTGGTAACTTTAATGCTCACCATGTAGCTTACCCAAATACCGATTGGAAAGAATTTGGAAACCATTTTGTTAATGATATTTTGAAGTTGGAACGTGAGGAGTTTACCACTCAGATTTCCAATTACGACAATATGGGAGCTATTTTCGATAATCTAAAACGTATCAATACGGTTTTAATTGATTTGAATCGCGATTTTTGGACCTATGTATCCATGAATTATTTTAAGCAAAAAATTAAAGAGGGCGAAGTAGGATCGTCGGCTATGCCTCATAAGGTTAACCCTATCGATTTTGAAAATTCGGAAGGAAATCTTGGTTTGGCGAATGCAACATTTGAGCATTTATCGGCAAAATTACCGATATCAAGATTGCAGCGTGACCTTACTGATTCTACTGTTTTAAGAAATATTGGTGTTCCTTTTGCACACACAATTATTGCCTTCAAATCATTATTAAAAGGTTTGGATAAATTGATTATCTCAAAAGAAGCTTTTCAGGCCGATTTGGATGCGAACTGGGCGGTGGTTGCCGAGGCAGTTCAAACCATTCTTCGTCGCGAAGGATATCCAAATCCTTATGAAGCATTAAAAGCTTTAACTCGTACTAATAGTCATATAACTAAAGAAAGTATTGCTGAATTTATAGATACTCTTGAAGTTGACGATATCTTAAAGCTTGAATTAAAGGCGATTAGTCCTGCTAATTATACTGGGATCTAAAATATTAAATCTTGTTAATACTTTGTAAATAGGCTGTAAGAGTTGTACTTTTACAGCATTATTTTTTGACTGCTTATTTATTATTTTTAAGCTTTTGTTTCACCCATTAATTACTTGATGAAAGATTTTATTAAGATTCTTAGACGATTCCTTCCTCCTTATAAGAGTGATTTAATAATGAGTTTCGTTTATAATTTACTAGCTGCAGTTTTTGGAGTATTCTCTTTTGCTATGATGCAACCTGTTTTGGAAATACTTTTCAATATTGCAGAGCCAGTTGTAGAACTTGTGCCATGGGAGTTTAAATTTGGTTCAATTAAGGCAAATTTTTACTACTATATATCACAGGTAAAATTGGAATATGGCTCTGATTCAGCTCTTATTTTTGTTGGGATCTTCCTTGTGATTGCTGTGTTTTTTAAAGTTGCGTTTACTTATCTGGGATCATATCACACAGTCGGATTGAGAAATGGAGTGGTTCGTGATATGAGAAATCTGATCTACGACAAGATTGTTAGTTTACCAATTCCTTTTTTTACTGATGAAAAGAAAGGTGATATTATAGCACGTTCAACTGGTGATGTTCAGGAAGTAGAAAATTCGGTGATGGATTCATTGGATATGTTCATCAAGAATCCGATTATAATTATTGTATCCTTGTCGGCAATGATTATTATGAGTCCTCAACTGACTCTTTTTAGTTTTGTTCTTCTGCCTATGGCCGGTTTTATTATTGGTCGTATTGGTCGAAGTCTGAAAAAAACATCACGTTTGGGACAAAACAAGATGGGAGAACTTTTATCTACCATCGAAGAAACCCTTTCAGGTCTTCGAATTATTAAAGCCTTTACCGCAGAGGATAAAGTAACAGAAAAATTTTCTGCCGAGAATAATG
>JBFFMG010000262.1:0-5491 GCA_041554215.1 Labilibaculum sp. | reverse complement strand
TCGCAAATAAGCCAAAAAAACACTTGCCGAAGCATGCATTCCTAGAGTGTTTGAAAATACATCAACACTTACCCCAAGAAAAAAAGATAAAACCAATAAGAGCCAGTTGGGTGTTTCAAATGGAAGTAATAAAATAAATAAAATATACATATAAGGATTTATAAAACCACTTATTTGAATATTATTTAAAATAGCAACTTGAATAAATACAAGAAGCACAAACCTTATAATATTTTTTAAGAATAGACTCATTCTACTTCCCCCTTTTCAAGTTCTATGCGTTCAGTCTTCATCAAATCACCAATAACCATCACATACGATAAACTTTTAAAATCATTGGTGAAAGCGATACTCACTTCGTGAAAATTACCTCCAGAACTAGGCAAAACTTCCTGAATTGTTCCTAACAACAATCCTTCCGGAAAAATAGAAGAAAATCCGCTAGTAACAATGGTATCGCCTGCTTGAATGGAAACATGCACTGGGATCTCCAACAAACGAGCTGTTTTGTAATCCTTCCCATCCCAAGTGAGTGAACCAAAATAATTGTTCTTCTTAATTTTAGATGAAACACTAATCCGACTATTCAATAATGAAATCGCTGTTGAAAAATTTTTGGATACACTTTTTACAACACCTACAACACCGAGGTTGGTAACTACAGCCATTTCTGGCTTAATCCCATGCACAGAACCTTTATCCAAAGTGATATAATTCAGTTGTTTATTTACTGAATTATTAATGATTTTAGCAGTTCTATATATGTATTGCTGCTGATATAAGGAGTCAGTATAGAGGATTGATGAATCAGCCGACATCTTAAAAGAGTTAGCCAAAATATTATTCAATCGTGCATTTTCTTTATTTAACTCCTCATTGGTTTTTGCTAAAGCCAAATAATCGGTTGTAGATGAAACCTTCTTGTAGAGATTCCCAGCAACGGCATTACTGGAATTCAGGAATTCAGTCTTTTGAAAGTTATTGTAACTGACTAACAATAACATGCAAAAAATTTCGATTACAATAAATAGGATCGTAAAATGAAATCTTACGATAAAATGCAACAAATTCTTCATTCAAAAAATCAAATCCCTGTTAAACTAAAATAAGCTTCATTCCTGATTATCTCATCAGGAACGAAAACTTATCTACATTTTTTAATGCAATTCCTGTACCACGCGCAACTGCCCTTAAAGGATCCTCTGCAATATGGAATGGTATATTTATTTTATCGGTTAATCGCTTATCTAATCCGCGAAGCAATGCGCCACCACCAGCAAGATAAATACCTCTATTTACAATATCGGCATAAAGTTCGGGAGGTGTTTGCTCCAATGCACTCAAAATTGCAATTTCAATTTTCGAAATTGATTTTTCCAGACAATGAGCAATTTCCTGATATGACACAGGTACTTCAATAGGAAGTGCTGTCATTTGATTTGGGCCTTGAACACGAAAATCATTTGGTGGATCTTCCAATTCGGATAATGCAGATCCTACTTGAATCTTTATTTCCTCAGCTGTTCTTTCACCAATCTTAATATTGTGCTGGTGACGCATATACTCCTGAATATCAGAAGTTAAATCATCTCCAGCAATACGAATCGATTTATTTGTCACAATTCCACCCAATGAAACCACTGCAATTTCAGTTGTTCCACCTCCTATATCTACCACCATATTTCCCTCAGGAGCTTCTACATCAATACCGATTCCGATAGCCGCAGCCATTGGCTCATAAATCATGTATACATCACGTCCTCCGGCATGCTCAGAAGAATCACGAACCGCTCTCATTTCCACCTCTGTACTTCCCGAAGGAATACAAATCACCATACGTAGCGATGGTGGGAACAAACGTTTCTTTTTGTCAATCATCTTGATCATGCCTCTAATCATCTGCTCTGCAGCATTAAAATCGGCAATCACACCATCTCTCAGCGGACGAATCGTTTTCAGATTGCCGTGAGTTTTACCTTGCATCTGGCGAGCTTTTTCGCCAATCGCAACCATTTTTTCGGTTCGACGATCGATAGCTACAATTGAAGGTTCGTCAACAACAATTTTATCATTACAGATAATAATTGTATTAGCAGTCCCCAAGTCAATCGCAATTTCCTGAGTTAAAAATGAAAAAAATCCCATATGGTAGTTATAAATCTCTGTTATCTATTTTTAATGCTTAAAATGTCTCATTCCTGTAAATACCATTGCAATTCCAAATTTATTAGCTGCTTCAATAGAATCCTTATCTCTTATTGAGCCACCTGGCTGAATAATAGCAGTAATTCCTGCTGCATGAGCTGCTTCTACACAGTCGGAGAATGGAAAAAATGCATCTGAAGCCAAAACACTTCCTGCAATTCTATCCGCTCCTTGACGAATAGCATTCTCTAAAGCCCAAATACGACTAACTTGTCCTGGACCAACACCACTTGTAGTTTTATTTTTTGCTATGGCAATTCCATTTGATTTTGCATGCTTAACTGTTTTCCATGCAAACATCAAATCTTCCATTTCTTGTTCTGATGGTTTCCTTTCAGTAACCACCTCTAATTTTTCACCAATCAATTCCTTATCCAATTCCTGGATTAAGAAACCTCCTAAAACCGTTTTTCCTTTAAACGAAGTATAATCCGATTTTAAAATTTCTGGCAACTCCAATAATCTCAAATTCTTTTTCGCTGTTAATATCTCCAACGCTTCTTTGCTAAAAGATGGAGCAACAATTACTTCCAAAAAAATCGCACTCATTATTTCCGCTGTTGCCTTATCAATTTCTCTATTTGCAGCTACAATACCTCCAAAAATAGAAACAGGATCAGCATCGTATGCCCGTTGAAAAGCTTCTGAAATTGTATCAGCACTTCCAATTCCGCAAGGATTTGCATGCTTCGTTGCAACAATTGTTGGCTCTTCAAATTCTTTCAAAGCTTCTAATGCTCCATCGGTATCCCCAATATTGTTGTAAGATAGCTCTTTACCATGGATTTTCTTAGCTGCAGTTAAAGTTCCTTCTGTTTCTTGAATTTGACTATAAAAAGTCGCGTTCTGATGAGGATTCTCTCCGTAACGAAGATCTTGCTTCTTTTCGTATGTAAGCGTTAATGTTTTTGGGGATGTAATTCCCAGTTTCTTATTAAAATATCCCGAAATTAAAGCATCGTAATGAGCCGTATGCTCAAATACCTTAGCAGCTAAATATTCTTTTGTTTCAAGACTAGTGTCTTTACCTAATTTTAATTCTCCAATTACTTTAGTGTAATCCTCAGGATCGGTGATTACATTAACGAATTTGTAATTTTTGGCCGCCGCTCTTAACATTGTTGGACCGCCTATATCAATATTTTCAATAATTTCTTCGTGACCTGCCTCAGGATTTAAGATCGTTTCTTTAAACGGATATAAATTACAAACAACAATATCAATAGGTTCAATCCCTAACTCATTCATTTGAGCGATATGGGTTTCGTTATCACGAATTGCTAATATTCCTCCCTCAACATTTGGATGCAAAGTTTTTACTCGTCCATCAAAACATTCTGGAAATTTAGTTAGATCAGAAATATCCATAACAGGAATCCCTTCGGCTTTAAATTTTGCAGATGTTCCTCCCGTTGAAATAATTTCCCAACCTAAACTTGTTAATTCTCGGGCAAATTCAACAACATTTGTTTTATCAAATACACTGATAAGCGCTCTCTTCATGACTCTCTTTTTGTGGTAATTTTTATAAAATGGTATGATTTACTCTCTTTTTAAAAGCCACCACACTGAACGTTTTTGCAAATATTTCAATTTCAGCAACTTACAAGGATCTATAAATCGTCCTGCAAAGTTAAGAAAAACCTAAAAAAATCCACCGAATGAAAAAGGTTTTTATTAAACTTTTTCATTGTATCATAATATTATAGATTATTTAATAAAAAGAATAGTTTTCTCTTTGTTAATAAACTAGCATTAAAATAAGATTTTCCTAAAATCAGGAACTATATAAGGCCTAAAAAGTACGCTCCAATCGATAAGTAAATGAAAAGGCCAACCATGTCATTTAAGGTCGTTACAAAAGGTCCTGTAGCCAAGGCTGGATCAATTTTCATTTTGTGCAAAGTTAATGGTATTAAAGTACCAAATACAGAAGCAAAAATAATTACTGAAAATAGGGCAACCGACACGCTAATTGTTAAATCATAAGATCGACCAATTAAGGAATTAACAAGAAAAACCAAGCCCGAACAAATTACAGCATTTACAAATGCGCCCGTTAATTCACGCAACAGTCGACTAAAAATACTTTCAAAGCCCAAGGAATTACTTGCTAAACCTTGCACTATAATCGCAGCCGACTGAACTCCAACATTACCTCCCATTGCGGTAATCAATGGAATAAAAAACGCAACGGCAGGATCTATATTCAGACTATGTTCGTGTGTTGATATTACAAAAGCACTAACAAGTCCTCCTGCCAAACCTATCAACAACCATGGAAGACGTGCTCTTGTTTGTATCCATATCGAGTCATTTGCCTCAACATCCTCGGTAAGACCCGATGCCATCTGGTAATCCTTCTCTGCTTCATCGCGAATTACATCCACCACATCATCAATGGTAATTCGTCCCATCAATCTACCAATACTATCAATTACGGGTATTGCTACAAGGTCATATTTCTCCATAATTCTAGCAACCTCCTCGTCTGGTTCATCGGTATGAACCGACATAACATCAGGCTGATAGATATTACTAATTTTTGCAGAAGTAGGACTTAATATCATTATTTTCAACGAAATAGTTCCTCGTAATATCCCATCATCATCAACAACATATACGTAATAAATTTCATCGATATCCTCTGCTTGGCGACTCAGCTCTCGTAAACATGTAAGAACTGTCCAGTTCTCGTTCACCATCACCAATTCTTTCGCCATCAATCCACCGGCCGTATCATCATCATAATGAAGCAAGTCGACAATATCTCCAGCTTGGTCTATATCAGTTATGTGGGCAAGTAACTCCTCTTGTCGTTCATCCGACATTCCACCAATAATATCGGCAGCATCATCAGAATCCATTTTACCAATGAACTGTTTTGCAATCACTTCGATAGGAAGAACTTTTAAAAACCGCTCACGGTCGTCCTCCTCCAATTCTGCTAAAACATCTGCGGCAGTATCTTCATCCAAAAGCAAGTATAAAAACTTAGCTTCTTCTGTATTAAGTTCATCGTAAATTTCAGCAATATCAGCAGGATGCCATCCATCCATCATGGCTACTGCCTCAACTTCATTCTTCTCCTCGATAATTCTTTTTAACTGATCGATGTATTCGCGAGTCAATTCAAATTGCATATCAATTGTTTTTTAGGTGTGATTTTACTCTCTTAATTCCACATTTATCAATTCTTCAATTTTATTGGTCAAATAAACAAACTGATCTACAGATAATTGTTCTGGTCTTTGCGACATCAATTCGTCATCTAATTTGAAATCAC
>JBFFMG010000261.1:0-5493 GCA_041554215.1 Labilibaculum sp. | reverse complement strand
CTTTTTTGTTCGTTTTTTCTGCATCTATTTTTTTAATGTGTAACATCGGTTACAGTTTTATGAATAGATCAGCAATACATTTGTAGCAGAAAATCATTAAAAACCTGTTTCAAGATGGAGAATAAATATTTTAAAACCACGGATAGTTTGCTTGATATTTGTACTAAATATCCAGAGACAATTAAAATTTTTGTTTCAAATGGATTCAAGCAATTGGAAGATGAGGCGAAGAGAGCAATCTTTGGTAAATCTCTCTCGTTGGAGTTGGCTTTGAAGATGAAAAAATTAAATGTGGACACTTTTTCGGACTTATTAGTAGAAGGAATTGATGGAAATAGGAATCAGGTTGATGGCGACTTGAATCAAAATAGCAAATTGCAAAAGTCCGATTCTATTCATGTGCAGGGTTTGTTGCCTTGTCCGGTTCGTATTCCTTTGGTTGAAGGGATTGATGCTTTTATTGATGAATATGAAAAGAATCATGAAAATGAAATTGTTTATGATTTAAAAGCCGCTTCGATGGGATTGGATTGGTTAATTGATGATGTAATTAATCAGGAAAACACAGATAATTTAGCAGATATATTTATTTCGGCAGGTTTCGATTTATTCTTCGATGATAAATTGATGGGGAAATTTAAGAAGCAAGGTGTTTTTAAAGACAGTACTGGTTTTGAGCGTTTGAATAAGGATTTTGACAACGATGAAATTTGTTTGAAAGATCCGGAAGGACATTATTCCATGATTGGTGTGGTACCTGCCGTTTTTCTGGTAAATACTGCAGAATTAGGAGATCGACCTATTCCACGTACATGGGCAGATATTTTTAAGCCTGAATTTAAGAGAAGTGTTAGCTTGCCAATTAGCGATTTTGATTTGTTCAATTCCATGCTATTGCACATTTACAAAGCATACGGTGAAGAAGGTGTGAGAGGCTTAGGTGCTTGTTTGTTAGAGAGTATGCACCCTGCGCAAATGGTGAAATCTCATACAAAAAAGAACGTACGACCCGCCATTACAATCATGCCGTATTTCTTTACTAAAATGGTGAAAGTAGGTGGACCAATGCTTGCTGTTTGGCCAGAAGATGGAGCGATTATCAGTCCGATTTTCATGCTAACCAAGAAGGATAAATTGGAGAAGACACAACCTGTTATCGATTTCTTTGCATCGAAAGCAGTAGGAGAGATTCTTTCACATCAGGGATTGTTTCCAAGTATCAACCCTGAGGTAGACAACCGATTACCTAAAGAGAATAAATTTATGTGGTTGGGTTGGGATTACATTAATAGTAACGATATTGGTAGTTTAATAAAGAAATGTGAACGAATTTTTAATAAATCCATACAAGATGAATCGTTTGCAAATTTGGGACCGTTGAATTATGCTCCTCAGAAATAGGATTGTTTAAATTACAGAATATAAAATAACCAGATATGAACTTAGTTACAGTTTCAGGACCTCCTTCATCAGGAAAAACAGCAGTCATTTTAAAAACTATCGATTCGTTACAGAAACGTGGATTAGAGGTTGGTGTGGTGAAATTTGATTGCCTTTATACCGATGATGATATTTTGTATGAAAAGGCAGGAGTGAAGGTGAAAAAAGGTTTGTCAGGTTCACTTTGTCCAGATCATTATTTTGTAAGTAATATTGAAGAGGTAACCCAGTGGGGAATTAAGGAAGGATTGGATTTACTAATTACGGAAAGTGCTGGTTTGTGTAATCGTTGTTCGCCTTACGTAAAAAGTATTACTGCTGTTTGTGTTATCGATAATTTGAGTGGAATTAACACGCCAAAGAAGATTGGTCCGATGTTAAAGAGTGCTGATATTGTTGTTATTACAAAGGGCGATATCGTTTCGCAGGCTGAAAGAGAAGTGTTTGCATCGAGAGTAAATCAAGTGAATCCAGGATCAAGCATTATGCATATAAATGGATTAACCGGACAAGGAGCATACGAGTTAAGTACTTTACTATACGATGAAAAAGTTGAAATAAAGACTTTGGTGGGTGAAAAACTGAGATTCTCAATGCCTTCGGCTCTGTGTTCATATTGCTTGGGCGAAACCCGAATTGGTGAAAGCTATCAAATGGGTAATGTTCGAAAGATTGATATGAGTGACAAAAAAGATGAAAAGTAGAGTGGTAATAGCAGAAAGCAACAAGTTGAGTCCACCCCTTCGCCTGTCGGCACTTCCTCTGAAAAGGGAAGATATCGATTCGAAGATGCGAAAGCAAAATAAGGATTTTCTCCCTTTTTAAGGGGAGATCCCAATAGGGAGAGGGGTGTTGAAAGCGATATAACAATTACAAAAGCAGAAACATGATCACAGTTCAAGATATACAACAAAAAACAATCGCCGAATTATTCGAGCAATATCCTTTTCTTCCAGGTTTTTTTGAAGAGAATACATTGCAAGTTAATGGACAGATTGACGAAAAATTAGTCGATTATCTGAAGTTTTTAGATGACGAGGAGGAGGCAGAGAACAGAGCTATTGATAAAGATCAGCTCCTGAATTCGATGACGACTTATATTTCACAAATGCTTGAATTTTTGGGTGAAGATGAGGATGATGGAGTTCATAGCATCACCATTCTTCCTGGAACCAATAAATCTGGCGAGGCGGAACAGTTTGGAGAATTAAAAATCAGAAAAAGCGAGATTGTTTGTATTGTTGGACCAACCGGATCGGGAAAAAGTAGATTGCTTGGCGATATTGAGTGGGTAGCCCAAAATGATACTCCGACTTCACGAACCATTTTGGTGAATGAAGAAATGGGAGACAAGAAGTGGCGGGTAAGCTCAGGACATAAATTGGTTGCTCAACTATCTCAGAATATGAACTTTGTTATGGATCTAACTGTTTATGAGTTTTTGGAATTACATGCACAAAGTAGATTGGTTGAGGATGTTGAAAGTGTTATTGCTAAGATAATTGAAGAGGCAAATAAGCTTGCTGGAGAAAAGTTTGAGTTGACGACTCCTATCACAAGTTTGAGTGGAGGACAATCGAGAGCCTTAATGATTGCAGATACTGCTATCTTGAGTAAGTCGCCTATTATTTTGATTGATGAAATTGAAAATGCTGGTCTCGACCGCAAAAAAGCCCTTGATTTGTTAATTGGTGAAGAAAAGATTGTTTTAATGGCAACACACGATCCGATGTTGGCTTTAATGGGCGATAAACGAATTGTAATAAAGAATGGTGGAATTCATAAAGTGATTGAGACCAGCGATGAAGAGAGAAAACTATTGGTTGATTTGGAGCGTATGGATTCGGTGGTTCAAAACATGAGGACAAGACTTCGTAATGGAGATATCATCAAGAAGGAAGACATTGGTTTTTAAAAGAGATTTGAGCAGTTAGCGATTAGATTTGAGATGATTAACAATATTCATTTCATTAACTAACAATATTGAAATTAGAATTAAAATATAAAATACAACATTGAGAATTGAGTAAATCTCAGATCTATTATCTCATTTCTCATATCTAATTAAAAGGAGATAGAATTATGCATGACGGATGCGCAGGAAGTTTCGAGAACGGACAACAAGTAGTTGACAAAGTAAGAATGATGGGTTTTGCACAGCAATTAATGCCAATGCCATTGGATATTGAATGTCATGGTTGCAAAGAAACCTTCACCATGGAAGAGTTTGAAGGACATTGTCCTAAGTGTGATATGGTACATGGTGTTACACCTTGCCATGCTTTCGATCCTAATAACATTATGGCTGCAGGTATCGGTTATTAATGAATTGACATGGGATTTCCCCGTGGATCTTATAGAAAATCTCAATGAGGCAATTTGTTTTATTGAGATTTTTTTTGTCTTATTATTCCTAAATTGAGCCTAATCTTTAAACTTGAAATACAATGAATTTAAATTTAGTAGATCAATTAACCCTTCTTGCATTGGATGATGAAAAAGGGAGTTTTGTTGCAGATTCTTTTTCATTTGGATATGGCTTGGCAGGAGCAATTATACTTGAACTTTCTTTGCAGGAAAAAATTGAGATTAGGGAGAAAAAGATAGAGCTAAAATCGTATAAGAAATGTAATGATATTTTGCTTGATCATTTTATGGATGAGATACAAAATTCAAAGAAGAAAAGAGACATACAAACTTGGGTTGAGATAATCGGGGAGCAGATTTCTTACATTCAAGAGGAAACGGTAAATAAATTGATTAATGATGGCATTCTAACTAAAAAAGAGGAAAAGATTTTATGGGTTTTTTCCAATGATAAATATCCAACCCTAAATGCAAAACCTGAAAACGAGTTAAGAAAACGTTTAAATAATATTCTTTTAAATGATCGTAGTCTTGAGTTGAAAGAGAGTATGTTGATTAGCTTAATCGATATGTGTTCCCTGAATAAAGAGGTTTTTGGAAAGGAAGGAGCTAAGCAATACGAAAAGAAAATAAAGGCAATTATCGAAAATGCAAAATTAAGTTCTGAGGTCGGGAAAGCTGTTCAAGAAATTCATGATGCGTTAATGGTTGTAATTTTTATGATGCTGACAACTACGACCATTATTAATAATTAATTTTCGATATTAGAATGATTTGCCATTGGACTTATTCCATGGATCTAGTAAAATAACCCAATAGAGCAATTGCTCTGTTGGGATTTTTCATTTTAAGACAGCCTTTCTGGTCCGCTTCCGCAATTTCATAATTTTATCAGCATAATAAACCTTTAACTCTTCAACAAAAAGGAGAGGATCAGAATACTGCGTAAGTACTTTATAGGTATGTCGGTTTTTTGCTCTAAGCAACAATTCTTCCAATTGTTCTTTCTCTTTTTTCAGATAAGAATCTTGAGCGATTTTTATTGTCCCCTCGGGATAAACATCAAAAACCTGATTTAGCGCATTGCCACTAAAGATATGTGCGTGGTAAAGCTTTAGTTCTTGAAGGTTGCCCACTCTGTATATGTCAATCAGTTTGCTTGTTACTTCAGTCGCAAGATCCATTTTCTCTTCATTCATCGAAAATTTATCGGGATGAACATAAAGCATGGCTTCCCGATATAATCTTTTTTTTTCGTTGTGATCTTCCTGGTTTGATGTGCTTTCTTTTGCTTTGATGATTGGTTTAATTCCGATCGGTTCCTTGTAATTCTTACCACGTTTTTTTTGTTCGAGTCTCTTTTTCTTTTTGGCTTGCTGTAATTTTTTGTAGATAATCCGTAGTTCTTGCTCCTCAATCAGTTCATCGGCCAAACTGGTGCGAAGTTGGGTTTCAAAAGCATTTGTTTTCTGTTCAATCAGCTGCAATTCTTCTTGCAAGGCCGCAATTTGAGCCTTTAATAAAAGTTGTTCAGGTGCAGGATTGTTTACGGTTTGTAGTTTTTTTTCAAGCATAGGAAATATATGGGGTGGTAAAGTTGAGGAATTTTTATCAAAACTTCATCGACTCTCTTCTCTAAAGAAGAAGGGAACACTTCTTCAATATTAGATCAAATCAAAAACTCCT
>JBFFMG010000260.1:0-5494 GCA_041554215.1 Labilibaculum sp. | reverse complement strand
TTTTAGCCAAGCACAATTTACATTCAAGCGATATCAATTTATTACTATTGGGTCTGGATGGAACTCCTAACACCAAGAATTTAACTACTTTACTAAATTCTAATTTTGAAAAATCACTAATAGCAGGCTTTAAACATTGCTCAGGAAGTTTCGATACAGACACAAGTTTTGCTTTGTGGATGGCGCACACAGCAATACAGAATGGATGTGTTGGCGAAGCGACTTATTTACAGTGAGATAATGATCAGAATATTGAAAGAGTTTTAATTGTAAATTCATCAAGAAATAATTCATATTCATTTATTTTATTGACAAGATGTCAAAGTTCTCAATAACCAATATCGCTATTGCTTTGCTGGCTCTGCTTTCATTTATTTTGGGAGTGTTTGAGTTTGCCTACGATTGGCTTGTTATGATTGTAGGCATCGTGATTTACATGTGCGTGTTGATTTGTGGAGTTGTGAATGTAAGATGGCAGTTTTTTATGCCAATTACCTGCGAGATTCCTAATTCGGAGAAAGCAATATTCTTAAGTTTTGATGATGGTCCACAAAAACAAAGCGAAGCGGTTTTGAATTTGTTGAAAAAACACAATATGAAAGCCAATTTCTTTTGTATCGGAAAACATCTCGAGGAAAATCCCACATTGGCACAGCGCTTGTTTAATGATGGTCATTTTGTTGGAAATCACAGCTATTTGCATGAAGTGAAATTCCCAGCAAAATCGGTGAAAAATATAATCGCCGAATTGGAAAAAACGAATGAGATTATTGAACGTTTATCAGGACGCAAATCGGAATATTTCCGACCCCCTTTTGGCGTTAGTAATCCCAATATTGCAAAAGCTGTTACAACACTTAAGATGAAAAGTATTGGTTGGACGATTCGTTCTTTTGATACTTCAGATGCTAAGGGAAGTAAGGCTCTGCAAAAAATAAAAAAGGAATTAAAATCGGGTGATATTGTGTTGTTACACGATCATTCACCACATGTTCTCTCAATTTTAGAGGGTTTAATCCCTTTTTTGAAAGAAAATAATTATAAAACTCAAAGAATTGATATTGCTTTGGAGTTGAATGAAAAAGCGAAGACTTTTATCTAAGAACAAATTGTATGAGGAGAATATATATAAAAGCTTTATTGTGTTTTGGTTTTGTTTTTTGTTTGTCGACATTAAACGGGGAAGCTCAAAATTTCACTATTGTGAAAAATGTAGAGGCTGTTCAAAATGAGATCAATAAAGTGGCGTCGTCTATTGAAACCATTAAAAGTCGATTTGTACAAGAAAAGCATTTAAGCTTTATGACTGAAGCGATTGTTTCAGAAGGACTTTTTCGCTTTAAAAAGGAGAATCAGCTTCGATGGGAATATACACAACCATTTGAATATCTAATTTTATTTAATGGCGATCAGATCATCATTAAAGACAAAAATAAAACGAATCAATTTGATGCGAATTCCAATGCTGTATTTAAGCAAATAAACGATTTAATGTTGGGAGCTATTAAAGGTGATTTGGGCAAAAATAAAGATTTTGAAATGAGTTTAAAGGAATCTGCCAAGCAATATCTTTTAACTCTGAATCCACAAAATGAAGCTTTGAAAGCTTATGTTTCTGGTGTTGAGATTCGGTTCGAAAAAACAGATTTGGCCGTTAGCAGTATTAAAATGATTGAATCTACTGGTGATTTTACGGATATCAGGTTCGAAAATAGAGAATTTAACACGATAATTGATGAGAGTACTTTTAGTCCTAATTAGTTCCTGTTTAATTTGTATTTCGTGCGGTATCAATAAATCGGCCTTCGAATTATCAAATAGTAAGAGAGTAGAAGAGAAAACTCCTTTGTTTAAGGAGGGATTAAACGAAGCTGTTTTTAGAGGAAGTATCAGTATTTATAAGCATTATTTTTCGGGCATTTTTGCTTTAAAACAAGAAGCAGATAATAAATACCGCATGGTTTTAATGTCGGAAGTAGGAATGACTTTGTTCGATATGAGCTTTACATCAGATACTTATCATTTGAATTATTGTATTGAGCCCATCAGAAAAGAGAGTTTGTTTAAATTAATGCATCAAGATTTTCTATTGTTGGTTAAAGCTCCGGAACAAGAAGAATTACGATTTAAGAATGAAAAGGAGATGATTTTGGAGTATCAGAAAAAGGAAAGTCGGAATTTCTATTTCTACGAGTTTGCACGGATGCAGAAAATCGAATCTAAAGGATTCTTTAATCGAATACAGATTGAATTTAATGAGCAGGAAAACGGTGTTTCTAATTCAATTCAAATACAACACCGACCAATAAAATTGAAAATGGATCTTAAAAGAATCAGATAGTTATGTTGCTGAATAAATTATATACATACGAACAGGTAGAGAGTGAATTACCTTCTTCATTGAAATTTAAGGTGAGTATTAATGCTAGCCATGAGATTTTTGAAGGACACTTTCCGGGAAATCCGATTACTCCAGGAGTTTGCCAAATGGAAATGCTGAAAGAAATTCTCAGTGACCATTTAGCTGTCAATTTATTTTTCAATTCAATTTCTGATATGAAATTTATTAGCATTTGGGAGCCTAAGGAATCCGAAGCTGTTTTTATGGATGTTGCGCTTAAATTAAGCGAGGATGTTTATAATATAAATGCTAAAATTTATAAGGACAGCATTGTGTATTTCAAATTAAAAGGGAGTGCAAATGTCTGTGAATAATCTGTTTAAAGACTTAAATGTTTGCGTAATTATTCCAACTTATAATAACGATCGCACACTAGCCGATGTTATTGATCGGGTGTTGCTGCATACAAGTAATGTAATCGTAGTAAACGACGGAGCAAGCGATTCAACGGATTCCATTCTTACAAGCTACCAATCGAAACTTGAAATTGTAACGCATGCTAAGAATAAAGGAAAAGGATGTGCGTTGCGAAATGGCTTTAAAAGAGCATTGGAATTGGCTTACGAATATGCAATTACCATTGATTCTGACGGGCAGCACTTTCCCGAAGACCTGCCTAAGTTGATTCAGAGGCTGAAAGAGGAACCGAATTCATTAATTATTGGGGCTCGAAATATGAGCCAGGAGGATGTTCCAGGAGGGAGTAGTTTTGGCAATCGTTTTTCGAATTTTTGGTTTCTTGTGGAAACGGGTATTAAGCTTCCCGATACTCAATCTGGATACAGGGTTTACCCTATAAAAAAACTCGAGAAACTTACTTTTTACTGCACAAAATTTGAATGCGAAATAGAAGTTCCTGTGCGCGCATCATGGAGTGGTATTCCTGTTATTTCAGAGCCTGTGCAGGTATTGTATGAGCAGGGAGAGGGGCGTGTAACTCACTTCAGACCATTTGTGGATTTTTTTAGGATTAGTGTTTTAAACACCATTTTATGCTTTATCGCTTTTGCTTATATCAAGCCACGTGATTTTTTCAAAAATCTTACATGGAAAAATATTAAAGCCTTTCTAGATATTAAGGGTGAAAATAATTTCAAGCTGGCAACATCAATAGGTTTTGGTGTTTTTATGGGAATAGTGCCAATTTGGGGATATCAGATGATTGTAGCCTTGGCTTTGGCTTATTTACTAAAGTTACACAAGCCATTTGTTATAGTTGCTGCAAATATTAGCATTCCGCCAATGATTCCATTTATTATATTCGGGAGTATAGCAACCGGAGCTTTAGTCATGGGAATTCCCATGAACAATTTAAGTTTTTCGGATGGTTTGGGACTCGATTCAATTGCAAATAATTTGCTGCAATATGCAATTGGAAGTATGGTTTTAGCAAGTGTGGCTGGTATTTTTAGCGGGAGCTTTTCATATTTATTGTTGTTACTATTACGAAGAAAACAGGAAATTTAATGGGGACTTTCTTTTGGAATATATTCTTATTTATTAAGCGCTTTCGTATTGCCAGTTCCATTGCTGTTGCAGTATTTTTGGCATTTTTGTGGCTTGGCACCTCTAAAATTCATTTTGAAGAGGATATTTCCAAGGTTTTAATGAGTAATGTAGAAACACAGCATGTGAATCAATTATTGGAGAATATCGATTTTTCAAATAAAATTGTTTTAGTTGTTTCTCAAAAAGACAGCTTAGCAAGCCCAAATTATGATTCTTTAATTGCCACAGCCACACAGTTTGTTGAATTAATGAGTCCTGTAGATTCGTTGATTAAAACCATGAGCTTAGGTCTTGGGAAAGACAAAGTGACTCAAGTTTATGATGTTTTTTATAGAAACCTTCCATTATTCTTAGAGGAAGAAGATTATGAAGTCATTGCTAAACGAATTGACGAATCATCAATTAAACGTACGATAGAAGGGAATTTTAAAGCTCTGATGACACCTGCAGGTATTGGAATGCGCTCTTATATTCTGAATGATCCGCTTCATTTTACGCCAATGGTTCTGGAGAAACTAAAGCGTTTACAACTTGGCGATTCTTATAAACTGCACCAAAACTATTTGTTTTCCGATGATGGTTATCATTTGTTCTTTTTTATGGAGTCGGCTTTTGCCTCTTCTGATACAGGAAACAATACTCTATTGGTAGATAATATTGTTCGTGCCAAAACGGAAGTCGATAATGCCATTTGCACATTAGATTATTATGGCGCTCCGGTTGTTGGAGCCTGTAACGCAATTCAAATAAAAAGAGATATTCTGCTGACTGTTAGCTTGGCATTGGTGCTTTTAATAGTACTAATTAGTCTGTTGTTTCGCTCGTGGCGGATTTTCATACTTGTGTTTTTGCCTGTTGTTTTTGGTATTTCTGTTAGTTTGGGATGCTTTTATTGGGTAAAAGGATCCATATCAGCAGTTGCCTTAGGAGTTGGGTCCATTTTAATGGGAATAACCATTGATTATACGCTTCATGCCTACGTTAATTTTAGATCTAACCGATCGATAAAAGGATTTTTGGATTCCTTGTCTCACCCCCTTATGATTAGTGGTGTTACCACTTCAATTGCTTTCTTGTGCTTGTATTTTGTTGATTCGCCTGCCTTAAAAGAACTTGGGGTATTTGCTGCTTTAAGTATTCTTAGTGCGGTATTGTTTGTTCTTATACTAACTCCGCAGTTCTTGGAATCTGAAGCCACCGTAAAAAAAGTGAATAAGATTCTATTTCTCAATAAAATTGCAAACATCGAATTTGATAAGTTTAGACTCACCAAATGGATTATTCTGGCTTGTACAGTATTATCTGTATTTTCAGCTGGTAAAGTTGTTTTTAATGGAGATTTGGATACTTTAAATTACCAAACTGAATATTTGAAACAAACAGAACAAAAATTAAAAGAGATAAGTTCTGTTGCTTTTCGTTCGGTATTTTTTGTGGTGGAAGGAGAGTCGCTTGATGCTGCTCTAACAAAATTTGAGACATATAATATTGTAATTGATTCTTTACAAACACAAGAAGTTATTCGTAATATTTCTAGTCCAGGTTCCATTTTAAAATCAAAAAAAGAACAGCAAATAAGATTGG
>JBFFMG010000259.1:0-5515 GCA_041554215.1 Labilibaculum sp. | reverse complement strand
GTTAAAGGAGGCCAATACTATATTAATTACACGGGACTTACTATTGAGCCAAACATACTTATGAATCCCAATACCTAAGCGAATGAGAAAAGATTTTAAAAAGCTTAGACATGAATATGGCGAGGTTGAGTTGAATAAATCGGATATAAATCCAAATCCTTTTTTACAATTTGAATTTTGGTTTGAGCAAGCAATAAAAATGAACCTGCCAGATGCCAATGCGATGACTCTAGCAACCGTTTCTTCCGAGCATAAACCATCTGCAAGAATTCTACTCTTGAAAGATTATAATGAGAAGGGATTCTGCTTCTTCACCAATTATAGTAGTCGAAAAGGTGGCGATATTGAGGCAAATCCTTTTGGTGCACTGGTATTTTTCTGGCCCGAACTCGAGAGGCAAATCCGTATTGAAGGAAAAATCGAAAAGTTAGATTCTAAATCGTCCGATGAGTACTTCTTTGAAAGACCTATTGGCAGTCGTATTGCTGCTTTGGTATCACCACAAAGTAAAGAAATTGAAAATCGAGAAGTTTTAACTGATCTGATTGAGCAATTTAAAAAAGACAATGGTGTTGATTTTAACAGACCTAATTTTTGGGGAGGATATCGTTTGATTCCAGATCTTTTTGAATTCTGGCAAGGACGTGAAAATCGATTAAATGATCGTATTGAGTACAATCTAGAAAATAACAACTGGAAAGTAAAACTACTTGCTCCATAAAAAAGATGGCTTAATCAATAAAAAGCTGTCATTCGTGCAAAATAGTGAAAATAAGTACTTTTTTAGGGTAACCTTTTACCTCTTATAAGAATTAAGAAGTAGGAATAATGTCCATTGTTCCTGTTCAGATTATTGTATGTAGTTAAAAAACACCCCCTTTTTGTTGTAGAGGGGGTGCTTTTTCATAATCGATATTTATTTGCAATATTACTTGGCAAAAAATTATCATAAACCATACAAACCTCCTGCGAAAAAATTGTTGCCATATTTGCCAAGTTGTTAATCTGTTCTTGTGAAAGTTCAGATAAATCGTTAGTTTTTATCCCATTGCGAACAAAAACAAAAGCAATAGCCGCATTTACGGTATCGCCGGCACCAACAGTACTAACGGGATTGATTGATGGCACTTGAAAGAAATATTTTTGTTGATTATAAATGGACAATCCTTTTTTATTTGCGGTATAAATCAGCATTGCATCCGAAAATTCACTCATCCATTGATAAGCCTCATCTTCACTATCCATTGCACAAATTAATTTAAAATCTTCATTAGATGCTTTTACCACATTTGCTATTGCCATATTCTCTTTAATAAATGGCAAAACTTCTGGCAACATAGGCAAATGTTGTGTTCTAAAATTCGGATCATAAATAATCAAAGCCCCTCTCTTTTTGCAATCAATTAAAAAGGTTTGCAAAGCGGAACGAAATTCTTTTTTTATAGCCAAAAAAGATCCAAAAAGAATAATATCATCTTTTTTAACATTAGAAGGAAACACAATGGCAGTGGGTAGCCCTTTTCGCGTTTTGTAAAAGCTATAATCTGCATTCCTATTTTCGTCAAGAAATGCCAAAGCTAAATTTGAGTTGGTATCCGAAAAATAAGAGATATGCTGAATGTCAACCCCATTTTGCAGCAAGAATTTTTTGATTTGGTTTCCAACCCGATCAACTCCTAATTCACTAATTAAAGAAACATTTATACCCAAGCGGCCTAATGTTACTGATGAGTTCAAGAAAGATCCTCCTGGTTTTGCTTCAAATGGAGTATCATTCTCAAAAAATAAATCCAACACACAATCGCCAATGGTATAAACTTTTCTCATCTACATTTTCATTACTTGGTTACACATCTACATTAGGGAGCGACAAGATACAAAATCAAACTCTATAAATTTATGGACTACAAGCAGCTATCTGTTTCTTCCCAAAAAGTATATAAACACTGTAAATGCCCCATATTCAAATTACAAGTGTGCAAAATAAAACTAACAAATAATTACTTACTCACTTAATTCAAAAAATAATCCTCCTTTTTTTATGAATAAGATTAAAATATATATAATTTGTAATCTTTCTAAATAAAAACCAAAACATCATACTTAAATCGTTTTCGCTTCCTACAAATTAAGCAGGTTAAAAACAGAGTGGTTAAATTGAGTATATGGTAACGATTGTAAGGCATACAGTAATTTTTAGAACGAGAAAAAATAAGTAAATTTGGTTCCGTCATTCCCTAAGCAAAAATAAATTGGAGACATATGCAAAGTAAAAAACCAAGTAAAATTAAATCAAAGGAGGAGAAAATTGATCAAAAAGATTTGATTCGTTATATCAACCTTCAGCTGGCAGCAATGGGTCAGCCTATTTTTACGGAAGATTCCGAAGAGGAAAAAACCCAATTAACCGACCCAAAATTTATTCAGCTTACCGATAGCTTAATAAAAAATTATCGCGCACAAGCTCGATTATTAGCAGATCACCTATGTCCTGCTGATCAACGTATTCAAAACTTCTTAAACGAATACTTAGAAGATGTTGAAACAGAAGTTGCAAAACTCCCTACTTCGACCTTTATTCTTGATCAACCAGGAATAGCCAGAGAATTGAGTCTTCCTCCAGACAAGGATGAACATATTACAGACTTATTAAGCTCTTACAGAATAAAACAAGGAGTACTTCACAATCCAAAACACGATAGAAGAACCACTAGCGGTTCTTTCCATATTGTAGGTGGAGGTTTGCCAGTACCTTTAGATAAAATTGAGCTTCCTAAGAAAGCGTATGGTAAATTTTTACAAGCAGCCTTCTCTCCTAGCTCAGAATTAAAACAACTTCCATTTACAGCTACTCAAGAAGATAAAGCTGAAATGATGGTTTCGCTTTTATTACGCCCGATTGTATGTCCGGAAGTTAAAGGAATCATAAGCCAAAAATCAATGGAAGTTCGCTTCTTTGCTCCTGGTAGCTTGGTAAGTAATCTTGATTTTGTAGAATCAATATTTGGTAATGCCGGTGATCCTAACATTCCTGCTAACGATGCTGGTTTAGATATTGAACACTGGACAGGTCATACTGGTTGTGTGGTTTTGGCTCCGCAATTATTGAAACTTAAGAAGAAAGAATTAGGTTTACCACATTACGATGATGCTACCGAGCGTGAAAGAAACGATGGTGTTTGCTGGAAAGATGAAAATGAATTGTACAACAACGGAAATGCCTTTAAGTTAACCTGTCGCAGCGAAAAAGGTATCGTTATTACCTTAATTGCAGATAATTATTTCGGATATTCTAAAAAAGAAGTTAAAACTCAAATTAGTTTCTCGGCCAACCTTTATGGTTTAGCAGAAGAGGAGCATTCGGGTGGTGCAATCGCATTCCCTCGTAAGAATTTGGGAGATAGCTTTAATGGAGCTCTTTTCATGAAAAATGTATTAAAAAAACAATACAGTTTTGATGAAGTGGTAAAGCAATTTGGAGACACAATGGATGTGCACCCAGAAGGTTTTGCTATTGACAAAGAATATTCAGACATCTATTACATTAACGAAAATTCCAATATCGATCTTTACCAGAGTAAAATTAGCTGGATAAAAGATGGAAAAGAGCAACAAATTCGTTTGGTTCCAAACCATTACTATGTACACCCATCAGGATATAAAGTACATATGGAGAAGCACCCAACAGCTCCATCGTGGAGATTAGTGAGCACTTTTGCCGAAGGTACTTTCTGTCACAAACCATGTACTGTTTCGGGTGGAGGTAAATCGGAGATTTCAAAATCCTTGCTAAATGCAATTATTTACAGCTCTTTCTATATTCAAGATATGGAGAAAGATTTTAATCTTGCAGACCTGGTAATTAATCACGACTACACAAATCGTTGGCAAGATAATCCAAATAGAACTGTAGCTTCAAGATCTCTTTTAAGTTCAGATCGATCGTTAGGATCTGTTGTTAAACTATTAACACCATCGAAATACTACACTGCTGAATACAATAAATATTTAAATTCGATTCCAGACTATGTTAAGGCTTTAGTTCTTTTCGTAAAAAGATTCTATCGTCCGGAAAGAACAGATAGCAGTTGGAGGGATTATTTCTCGGTAGATGTTATCAACGGAAGAAAAGGTCACGAGTTACTATTTAATAATCGTAAAATTGTTGCCAGTTACCTACGTGTAGGTTTTGCAGGTGATAAATCGTGGTACTTGAATAAATTGCGTCAGGATTTTATTGCAGCAGCAAAAATTCAAATGGAAGATGACATTACAGCTTCGGTTGTTTTGCCAGCTAGCAGATTCAATTATTTGAATGATTGTTACGACAATAAGAGTATTAAACTTACCACAAATTGCGAGCAACGCTTTTTCCAACGTCCTGATGAAGCAGTTCACAGAGGCTACGATAAAGAAGCCGAAGCGGATCTTTCAATGAGAGATAACTTTACATCGAACTACGAGCCTCTTACCAGAGAAGACGGTAAAGAGCTACTTGCTGATGCAATTGGTTTCGATTTGTATACCAAGCCTATTAAGGAAATTATTCGTCAGGGAGCGGAGAGCAAAAAGTCAAATTATTTTATTTCTCCTTCGCACACTCGAATTGTTAACGGTAAGCCATCTGAAAATCCACGCTATTTGCAAATCAGACCAGATTTAGTGAATCCGGTTGACGATCGTTTGGCTGAGATTGGTATTCGTTTGGCTCGAAGAATTCCTTTGGATCAACCTGTTCACCACCCAGTTAATGCAGTTTTACCTGGGCGTAGAAATAATCCTGCCGACAAAAAAGCTGGAATTCGTGCTTTGAGTGTTTACAATCCAATTCATTATCAGGAATTGCCTGAATTGTTTATGGATTTTATTTGTAGTTTGACTGGAAAATCTCCATCGACTACAGGAGCAGGTTCTGAAGGTGCTTTAACAAAAGGTCCTTTTAACATGTTATCTCCAACTACTGATTTGAACAATGCATTGCTTTCTTATATCCTTACCGGATATCAGGGATTCTCATCAGCAGCAGGACATGTAGGAACTGAAAACAGATTCGATCATGATGTTTCGTTACTTATTCCTGAACTATGGTGTCGATTGAAAGAGGAAAATCGTGATCCTAAGTTATTGATTAAGGAAGGATCTTTAGAGAAAATGAACGATTTTGAATACGAAGGTGAAAAGATTCATGCTAGTCGTTTAGGATATCGTATTACTGAAGAATTCCTTTTCCGTTATATGAATCGTATTTTTGATGAGCCTCAGAACGTGTTTAACGAAAGAATGTTAAAACCTGAAATTCAGGATATGGAAGCTTTTGCTGATGGTATCAAGAATATCGTTGAAGCTCAAGAAAAAGTTGCTATCAACTACTTTAAAGACAATAGTGTTTCGGCAGCAATTCCTCCACTACAAATTCTTTTAAGCATTATGGCTTACGGACAATATGAAGGAAAAGAAATTAGTGATCCGGAATTACGTAAGCAATTTGACCGTGAATTGGTAATTAACTCCTCAT
>JBFFMG010000258.1:0-5525 GCA_041554215.1 Labilibaculum sp. | reverse complement strand
TATTGGGTCTACAGTTTGTTGATCTCCGGATATTTTAAAAGATTCTGTTCGTTTCGCAGGTAGCTGAACCAGCAATTGCTTATTTTGTAACAAACCAATTTTCTGATAAGTGCCAATTAATGCACGATTGGGTTTTTCAAACAGGATACACAAGTACAGTGGAAATCAGAATTTTTCACGTACTCACAAACGGTTTTTTGCAGAGAGATGTCGTCTTCAATAAGTAAGATTTATTTTTTCATGTTGAAAAGATGAGAGATTAACTTACTGATTACAAACTTAAAAAAAGGGGCACAGAAATACTTAATTGATTTTGTTTATTTGCATTGCTAAGCTTGCACACAAGCAAGATTTTGAATTTATTGGTAAATCTTTGCCTTTTATGTAAATTCGAATTTATAAACCAGACAAAAAAAGCGAATCAATGAAGAGTCTTCGTAGTTATATCGATATAATAATGAATTTTTTAAGTCGTGGAGTATGGAACATGCGCTTAAAACAATTATCAGGGCCACGGTATTTTTTTATTCGGCAATTGCGAATTTATCTTTTAGCAATTAAAGGGTTTTACGAAGATAAATGTCAGTTGAGAGCTTCAGCTTTAACCTTTTATTCTGTATTGTCAGTTGTGCCTGTTTTAGCCATGGGATTTGGAATTGCCAAAGGATTCGATTTGGAACAGAAGCTAGAGAAGGAGCTGATAGCGAATCTTTCTGGTCAGGAAGAAGTCTTGAATTGGCTGATTGAGTTTGCGAACAAGATGCTGATCAATACAAAAGGATCGCTGGTTGCGGGATTGGGATTTGTTATCTTGTTTTGGTCGGTATTAAAAGTTTTAGCCAATATCGAGGAATCGTTTAACGACGTTTGGCGAATAAAAAAGGGGAGAACCTGGGGGCGCAGGTTTAGTGATTACACTGCGATAATGATTTTTGCACCCATTTTACTGATTGGTTCCAGTGGAGCAACAGTTTTCCTAAAAACTATGATTAAACAGGTAACCCAAGGCAATACTTTACTGGAAGCGGTGGGACCTTACCTTAGTTTTCTGATTAATTTAACTCCATATTTTTTGGTTTGGACTTTATTTACCATGCTGTACACCTTTATGCCGAATACGCATGTGAAATTTAAATCGGGTTTACTTGCGGGAGTTATAGCCGGCACAATTTATCAGATATTTCAGGTTTTGTACATCGAGTTTCAGGGGATGGTGACCACCTACAATGCGGTTTATGGAAGTTTTGCCGCCTTGCCATTGTTTTTAATGTGGTTGCAAATGAGCTGGTTGGTAGTTTTACTGGGAGCCGAAATTTCTTTTGCCGAGCAAAATGTTGAAAATTACGAGTTCGAAACAGAAACCTCCGAAATATCATACGACTACAAACGCCTGTTGAGTTTATATGTATTGCATTTAATTATCCATAATTTTAAAAAGGACGAAATTCCAATGCTTTCGCAGGATATTTCTCACCGATTACAGATGCCCATTCGCTTGGTACGTGAAATTCTTTTTGATCTTACGAATGCCGGATTAGTAGCCGAATTGGTAACGGATACGGATAAACAAATGGCCTATCAACCTGCCTTTGATATCAATGGCATGTCGGTAAATAAGGTGATTGATATTTTGGAGAATACCGGATCTGAAAAGATTCCCGTTTTGGAAACCCAAACTTATGTGGAGCTAAAAACTATTTTGCGGGATTACAGAAATTCAGTTTCATCAGATCAGAAAGAGACACTTTTAAGGGATATTAAATTGGTTAAAGAGTTTACTGCAAAGGAAAGCTAAGCCAAAGGATATAGATCGAAGAATACAAAGAGAATAGATATATTATTTGATTCACTGCTACAGTACCCTTTCGCCTGTCGGCACTTCCCCTCAAGAAGGGAAGACTTGGTTTGTGAACCTTTCTCCCTTTTTTAAGAGGAGATGCCGACAGGCAGAGGGGTGCACTTGATCTAGCAAGTATCAAATAAAAAAAGAGTCTAACGCTTCCTTTCTGGAATTCTCTCTTTTCTGCAAATACGGAGCCTGAAGGGCTCAAATTCCAACTAAATGACAACTCGAAGAACCAAAAGAAAAATGATGTTTATTGACCCCAATCTCAAATCAAATATTATCTTGTGATATTCATCTTAAATCCCTAAAGGGGTGTATAAAAAAACAAAAATATGATCTTCATTTTCGGAGCCAACGATAAAGTAATGGAAAAGCAGCAATGCTATACTCAGGAGCATTGTTATCGTTGCAACAACACCACAAACTGGATCTTGGAAAAGAATGCCACTTTTGCCAGTTTGTTCTTCATATCAGTATTTCCAATTAAAACCCGATACATTCATTATTGCCCGATTTGCAAAAATGGAAATCAATTGAATGAAGACGAATACAATTGGAAAAAAAATAAACACTGATTTTTAAGTAGGGTCTCCTTACACTTAATCATCATATCATAAACACACTAAACTTAAAATTGATGAAAAATATTTCTTTGTTATTTCTTGCTGTCGGTTTTTCCCTTGCATCCTGTAATCCTGCAGGTAAAAAATCAGAGACGCCTGTTTATGAGGCGCAAACGGCGAAAGAGTTTCCCACAACTGTTCAGTTTGAATCTCAGGATTCGTTGATGATTAGCGCTCACTTGTATCAGATTGATGAGACATCTCCGTATATTTTACTTTGCCATCAGGCTCGGTTCAACAAATTCGAATATGCAGGTATTGCAGAACGATTAAACGGGATGGGTTTTAATTGTTTGGCAATTGATCAACGTTCGGGTGGTCCAATTGGCAATACTCAGAATGAAACTTATTTAAGAGCTCTTAAAATGGCAAAGGGAGTGGATTTTTTGGATGCCGAAATTGATATAATTGCAGCCATCGATTATTTAACTCAGGAATACAGCTCAAAAGTGATTTTGTGGGGATCTTCTTATTCCTCAACGCTGGCCTTGTATATCGCAACAGAACGAGAAGATGTGAGCGCGGTAATTTCCTTTAGTCCAGGCAACTATATGTCTGAAACAAAAGGGTCTTTAATTGATAAATTAGAAAATTTTACCAAGCCAATGTTTGTAACAAGCTCCAATAGCGAGGCGAAATATGTAACCGATCTGCTCGCAAAGCATAAATTACTCGAAAATCAAGTTCAGTTTATTCCCGAAGGAGCAGGACATCATGGTTCGCGTGCTTTGTGGATAAATCAGCAGGGTGGAGAAGAGTATTGGACAGCAATAACAGACTTTTTGAATCAATTGAAATAAGAAAAATTTAAAAATAGACTAATTGGGGAGTGCATTTGCACTCTTTTTTTTTGTGAATTCAAAAGGTCTAAGCACAAAGTAAACCAAAGGACATCGTGAAGTTCACAAAGAAAAAAAATCTATTCTTTCTTTTCAGGAACTCTTCCTTTTTACGATTAGTGAGCCTGAAAGGCTCAAACATCAATATTCTGGGGTAAATGAGCGAAGCGATTGCCACTCCAGGTATTTGTGCGTAGAAGGAATTCGTCGCAGGTAAAAATTAGGATAAAGGATGCGTTCTCACATGCGACGAAATTGCAATGCGATTCATAAATCAAGAAAAAAAAGAGCAAACCCGCCCAGGTTTGCTCTTCTTTTAATTCGCCCATTGTTTTTATTCTGCAGGAATCTCTTCCGTTTCAGCTTTCATTTTAATGCTTTTGCGAGTTTGCGCCTTAGCATTCACCGCCTCGATGGTCTCGCTAATTACACCCAGAGTCTCCTGGTAAATTTCGGGCATCGCCTTGGCCGCATTTTCGAGATGAGGCAGTAATCTTTCGTTCACAATTTTTCTCACCTCATTTTTTAGCGCCGAAGGAGCCATAATATTCTCTTTAACGGCATTTACCTCCATCATTTTCGAGTAAGCCAAATCCAATCCAGCGGTCGATAGCCTAAACCTTTCAAGTCTGGGGGCTACAGCAATCAGATTCGCAATTTTCGCCTTAAAATCCGCACTGTCTAAATTACCCAGCAGCGCATAGCTTAATGTCAGTTGTTTCTCGCAGCTCTGTTTATGAAGATTCAAATTATGCGACTTTAATAAGCCCCAAACATCCATAGCATCCTGCGCTTTATTCGCATCGGGCAAATAGGTGTTTGCTTTTACAAACTGCTTTAAGCACACAAAATCGTTGTCGGCAATCTCGTCCTCATTTCTTAGGTTCTCGGTCAGAGCACCACTAAGGCTGTACTTAATCGACTTGGCAAGATCTTTATTTGTAGTTCCCAAATCTGCAATAATGAGGCTCAATATTTGGTCGGACGACCAATCTTTTTTAGCCAGCTCGCCAAGAAAAATATTGGAGCTGGTGTTGATTTCATTGCTGTCGCAATAGTGATAGTAAGTTAAACTCATTTCTCTTTTAAATTTTAGTGAAGTCTTTGCCCAGATGGGTATAAATCCGTGCAGATCTTCAGGGTTAAAAATGTTTTGTAGTAGATATTTTTGGGCTAACGGATAGCTAATCTACAAAATCAATCTAACAGTAAGCGTGTTTTTAATGAAAATATTATGATATTTATTGCTGCATTGGTTTAGTTTCGTAATAATTGCTGGCTTTTCATCAACTTACTATTTTTTTTGTTTTTACTTTACGGATATAGTAAAATACAAAGTGCAGAGCTTTTTAACGATAATTTAGGGGTAATTTCTGTGGAGATGCAGTCAAATCTCTTCCAATTTCAGCTTTATCTCACCTGCAAAGCTTGTTTTTGAATTGATTTAGATCTCATTTCATTCAAGAAGGTTCATTTTTACATTGTTTGCAGCCTTTTCTCTTGCAAAAAGGCCAAAAATGAACTCATATTTGCATTGCCGAAGAGAAAATGGACAGTTTGACATGCTGCTAAGCTCTTAATAATGAGGAAATATCTGAATTTGCATTAAAACGACGACCGCCGAAGAGAATTTGCTCAAATTAACATTCAAATCGACCATTTCACATCAGATTTGCTCACAATTACATTCAAATCGTTCATTGCCGAAGAGAAAACGCTCAAATTTGCACAAACGAGTTCATTTCCGATCAGAAATCTGCCAATTTGTCCTTCGTTTATCAATTCCGAAGAAGAATTCCTGTTTTTAACGATCATTTGTGCAATTTTCTTCGGAATTGGTCTGCGAAAATATATTTATGGTTGAATATTTAAGAGCAAAGAATTCAACTTACCGCTCAATAGCTTAGGGCAACTATAAACTATTCTAAATAGTGCCTCAATAGTGATTATAATTTGCTAGATTTGGACTTGTAAATTGTAAATAGTTGCACAATATACACCCATACAGCATGTATTGTGCACCTTTTAATTCGATATAGTTGAAATAAGTGCACCGGTGCACATATAATAAGTTATCGCCAATTAAAAACAACAGAGTATAATGAGGAAAATTGATGAAAATATACTTCGAGAAATTTATTCAGACGATATAATATATCATTATACCAAAGCTACATCTGCTATAGATTATATACTATATAAGCAAGAATTAAAATT
>JBFFMG010000257.1:0-5529 GCA_041554215.1 Labilibaculum sp. | reverse complement strand
TGAAGTTACTGATCAATTAAATATTGAAGGTAGTATTCGTTACGATATGGGTGATGTAACAGGTCATTATTTGTCAAATTATCAAGCTCCTGTTGATGTTGATAATAACGGAAGCATATCTCAAGTTGAAGAAAGTGTAACTGTTTTAGACAATGCAAATCCAATGCCTGTTGATTACGATTACAACTATGTTTCTTACTCTGTGGGAGCCAATTATAAAATTAATAATGATCAGGCTGTTTATACTCGTTATAGTAAAGGTGGTAGAGCAAATGCAGATCGTTTGTTATATTCTCCATTCATTACTCCTGAAGGTGGAACTGTTGACGGATTGGATGCAGATGAAATCAAACAATTCGAATTGGGATACAAATACAAGTCTCCATCATTAGCTATGATTGTAACAGGATTTTACACTGATATTTCGGAGCAGAACGAAGAGTTTGGGAAAATCATCAATAAAGAATTTACAACTTATGGTGTTGAATTCGAAGGGGTTTATCAAAAATCGAATTTCAATGTGTCTTTTGGAGCAACTTATACTAAGGCTGAAATTAACAAGAGTTTAAACGCTGATGAAAAAGGAAATACGCCACGAAGAGTACCTGATTTATTGTATAACATTACTCCATCTTACGATTTTAACAAAGGTAAAACGTCTATTGGTTTAAGTTTGATAGGAACAACAGAAGTATATGCTCAGGATGATAATGGTATTGTAATACCAGGATATGCTTATGTGAATGCCTATGCTAGTCAGAACATTACCAAAGGTTTGGCGATACGTGCAAATGTAAACAATTTGTTTAATACGCTAGGGTTTACTGAAATGGAGGGAGATGCTTTTGTTGAAAATACTACTAATTACATGAGAGCCAGACCAATTACTGGTAGAGCTTCTACACTTAGTATTACTTATACATTTTAATAGTTAGATTAGAAAAAAGGTGAAAGGGGGAGGTTTATATCTCCTCCGAAACACCCGAGGTATGTCTTAAAGAATCAATGAACAATTAAAAAATATAATCATGAAGGGTGATGTTATTGTAGTTGAAGAACACCATGTTAAGGTTGCGGGAATGATTGCTCCTGGTTTGGTTGATAAAATTAAAAATAAGGGAAAACGATATACAATTACCGTAGCTGGTGAATCAGGAAGTGGAAAATCAGAAACAGGAAAGGCTATTGCCGATGAGTTGGAGAAGGAAGGAATAAAATCAGTATTGCTTGGACAGGATGATTATTTTGTTCTTCCTCCAAAATCAAATGATGCAAAAAGAAGGGAAGATTCAGAATGGTTAGGTCCTCATGTTGAGGTGAAAATGGATTTGATGGATCAAAACTTACAAGATGCGATTGATGGTAAAAATGAAATTGTAAAACCTTTGATTGATTATAACCAAAACAGTGTAGAAGATGAAGTAATTAGCTTGGAAGGAATTCAGGTTGTAATTGCAGAGGGAACCTATACTAGTTTATTGAAAAATGTGGATACCAAGGTTTTTATTGCCCGAAACAGGATCGATACGCTAGAGCACAGACAGAAGAGAAACAGGGGAAAAGAGGTTGGCGATCCGTTTATTGAGCAGGTATTGGTTACCGAGCATAAAATAATCGCTGGTCATAGACAACTCGCTGATTTTGTAATCACAAAAGATTATGAATTGGAAACAAAATAATTAACTGTTTTGCCCTAAGTTAAAGAATTACTAGACTATAATTTCAAGTTTAATTATTACTAAATCTTGATTAGAGTAAGAGGAGATGAAAGACATGAAAGAGAATAAATCAATTATAAAATCAGGCCCAATGCTAAATGCGTATCCTGATAGTATTGGGGGAACTTTAGATGATATCATTAAATTTTTTGGTAAAGATGAACTAGAGGATGTATTTCAGTCATTTTATATCTTACCTAGTGTTTTTAATACCGATTTAGATAGAGGATTTTCCGTTATCGATTATAACCTGAACAAGATGTATGCTTCGAAGGAAAATTTAATCGAACTGAAAAAAATGAACATCGCTCTAAAGTTTGATTTTGTGCTAAATCATTCGTCTGTTCTTTCCAGTCAGTTTCAGGATATTTTAAAAAATGGTGAGAATTCGAAGTATAAGGAGTTTTTTATTCCGTGGAATAAATTCTGGGATGGATGTGGAGAAATAACTGAAGAAGGTTATATCCAACCGGATGCCGAATACATCAAAGATATGTTTTTCAGAAAACCGGGTCTGCCGATTTTAATGGTTCGCATGCCCGATGGAAAGGCGGTTCCTTACTGGAATACTTTTTATCAGGAAGTAAAATATGAGAAAATTGATGCTCAGGACTTGATGAAGGCTTCAGATATTCAATATGTTTCGGCAGATAGACTTGTGGAAGTGGTGAATACAGCTTTAGTTGAAGGAAAAAAGCCTGTAGAGATTGAATTTGGAAAATTTGACGAGTACCGAAAAGATACAATTGACTTACTGGAATCCAGAAGAAAATACCTTGGACAAATGGATCTTAATATAAAGTCTCCATTGGTGTGGGAATTTTACGAGGACACTTTAAAAAAGCTATCCGGTTATGGCGCCGAGATCATTAGGTTGGATGCATTTGCATATGCACCTAAAGAACCAGGTTTGCCGAATTTCTTGAATGATCCAGGAACATGGCATTTATTGGGAAGGGTTAAAGATTTGGCGGATAAATATGACTTAACTCTCTTGCCTGAAATACATTCGAAGTATGAAGATAAAATGCATGAGAAATTAGCAAACGAAGGCTATTTGACTTACGATTTTTTCTTGCCAGGATTAATTATAGATGCTTTTGAAAGGAATACCAATGAAGTTCTGATCAAGTGGATTAAAGAGATATTGGAAAAAGATATCAAACTTGTAAATATGCTTGGTTGCCATGACGGAATTCCTTTATTGGATTTAAAAGGATTGTTGACGGAAGAACAGATTCAAGTTTTGATAGACACTGTTGTTGAACGAGGTGGATTTGTGAAAGATCTGCATGGCGAAAAGAATATGTATTATCAGGTAAATGCAACTTATTACAGTGCATTGGGCGAAGATGATGCAAAACTTCTATTGGCAAGAGCTATTCAAATTTTTATGCCTGGAAAACCTCAGGTTTGGTATCTTGATCTTCTTGCTGGAAAGAATGATCATGAAGCTGTAAAAAAAGCTGGGGCAGGCGGTCACAAAGAAATCAACAGAACCAATTTGCAATTAGAGAAGGCATGCAATGAATTAGGGAAAGATGTGGTACTTAAGCAACTCGCCTTATTGAAATTTAGAAATAATTTCCCGGCTTTTGGTTTTGATGCTAAATTGAAAATTCTGGAATCTGAATCAGAAATGTTAAAATTGCAATGGGAAAATAATGGCTGCATTGCCACTTTTGAAGCAAATTTGAAAAAACACACCTTCAATATCGTTGCTACCGACGAAAAGGGAGATGTAGTATATAATTTCTAGTAAGATTATAAAAATACAAAGATGGGAAATACTAATAATACACAAGATAATACAAACCTAAAACTGATTAAATGGCTGACATACATGATGTTTTTGATGTTTGCTATGACCACCGATGCAGTTGGAGTTATTATTCCGGAAGTAATGAAGACTTTCGATTTAAGCATGACCGCTGCCGGATTGTTACACTATGGTCCGATGACAGCAATCGCTTTGGCTGGAATTTTTCTTGGGTTTTTAGCAGATAAATTAGGACGAAAGAAAACAATTGTACTTGGTTTGCTTCTTTTTGTTATTAATTCCTATCTGTTTATTATTGGAAATGCTTTTGCATTTTTCTTAACCCTAATGGTAATTTCGGGGGCAGCCATTGGAATATTTAAAACAGGAGCCTTGGCTCTTATTGGAGACATTACTACATCAACAAAAGAGCATACATCAACCATGAATGCGGTTGAAGGTTTTTTTGGTGTTGGTGCCATTCTCGGTCCTTTTATTGTAAGTTATTTTTTGAGTGAAGGTGTAGATTGGAAGTGGCTTTATATTGTAGCAGCAAGTTTATGTGTTATTCTGATTTTAATTGCAGTAAAGGTTAAATATCCCGAAACAATGAAAAATTCAGAAGAGCCGATCAATGTTAAGAGAAGCTTAGCGATGGTAAAAGATCCTTATGCTTTTGGTTTCTCTATGGGAGCTTTCCTATATGTTTCGGTTGAGGCTGCAATTTATGTTTGGATGCCAACTTTAATTAAAGGATACGATGGCAGCTTGTTGTTTATAGCCACTTATGCTTTGCCTATTTTCTTTATTTTGAGAGCTGGTGGAAGATTTTTAGGGGCATGGATGATGTCTCGTTTTAATTGGTCAGTTGTCTTGAGCCTATTTAGTTTTGCTATTTTGATCTGTTTTCTGGGCAGTATGCTATTTGGAGTAGAAGCAACGGTATTCTTATTGCCATTGTCCGGATTGTTTATGTCTGTTATTTATCCAACCATCAATTCGAAAGGAATTAGTTGTTTTCCAAAATCCAGCCATGGAGCAGTTGCGGGAGTGATTTTATTTTTTACCGCCGCCGGTGCTGCCATAGGTCCTTTGGCAATGGGAGCAATTAGTGATGCCTTTGGTAGTGATGCAAAGTACGGGTTTATGCTTGCTACGGTATTTTCGGTGATGCTTTTTGCAGGAACAGTCTATAATTTGATTGTAGATCCGACAAAAAAGAGGTTACAAGATTTGGATAAAAGTGAATATGATATTGAATAAAAATTAGTATTGTTTTAGGGATAAGCATTATGATAGAATAGGTTGTTGAGGATTCGACAACCTATCTGTTTTGAAATATTCCTTCGGCTATTATGGTGAATTCTCGTCCTTCTTCGAAGTTTACCAATTTAAAAAAACTACAATTGATACAATTTAGTAGTTTATCTTCCAAGCCACCCTGAATTTTAGCATCGCAAATTGTGCCTTTAACAGTCCAGCAATATCTGCCTGAGTATGTTCCTCCGTTAATTCCGTAGCTACCAGGAATTGTACTTGCTGGGCAAGTGCCTAATTCAGTAGTGTTTATTCCACCTGATTCCCGACCACACTTAAAATATTCCCAACAGTTCAATCTTTCCATAACTTTAAAATATTGACTAAAAATAGCTTATATACTATTGGTAGTCAAAAAATAGCTTTGCATAAGTTTTATAATTTGGCAAACGAATCATAATTAATGGTAAACATTGAATTTTCTTATCTTTAAAAATGAGTTTGGTAATTGTTTTTCCTGATTTACTATGATTTACGGTCAATGAATTAGCTCATATTCCACATTTGCAGTATTTCAGTGTCTGTTATGCCTTCTATGTCTAATAACTGCAGATATGGATCACCATCGATTTTTAATAATGTTGCAAAAGCGGGTTCTGTTTTTAAACCTTCCTTTTTTAACTGAATTATTTTTTGTTTAAAATCTTCGCCAAGTAATTGCAAAATACGATGCTCAATAAGCATATGACGATAAGAGTTTTGATCTGTAGCCGGGAAAAGAGAACCAAATATTTC
>JBFFMG010000256.1:0-5549 GCA_041554215.1 Labilibaculum sp. | reverse complement strand
TGATGGTTGGTAAGGCGGCACGAATTCGCGTGTCATCAGTAATTTCGAATTGCTCGTTTAAAGGCACATTGAAATCTACTCGGATAATAGCCTTTTTACCTGAAAAATTGTAAGTGTCAATACTTTGCATGATATAATTGTCTTTAGTTTTTTTTTCGTGTATCCAAAGGTAGCTTTTTCTGCAAATGAGTGCAAAAAAGATAGGGGAAACTATTGTATCTATAATAAAAACAAGGGGTTAGAAGCTTCTTTGCATTTGTTTTGAAACGATTGCGTAAAAAGAAGTTCTCGAATAATAAGTGCTAAAACGTCATATTTCACTACTTCTTAATGGCAAGATGACTACTTTTAGCAAAGCACTTGGATATTTTTATAACTTTGGATATCCTAATGTATTTTTACTGCTAATTTTGCAATTTTCCGAAAGTGTAAAACCAATAGTAAGTAGTTGATAACATTAGGATGTCTGTAACAGAATCGAAATTTATTTCATGCAATTTAAAGATATAATTGGGCTTGAATCTGTAAAGAGTCAGTTCATACAAACAGTAAAGGAAAATAGAATAAGTCATGCTCAATTGTTGGTTGGGCCTAATGGGGTTGGAAAGTTGCCTTTGGCAATTGCCTTTGCTCAATATGTGTCCTGTTTGGATCGAAAGGAAAATGATTCATGTGGAGTTTGTTCGTCATGCCGAAAATATCAAAAATTAATTCATCCCGATTTGCATTTTGTTTTTCCTGTTGTAAAGGGGAAAGGTTTTACAAATCCGGTAAGTGATAATTTTATTGCCAGTTGGAGATCACAAATTGAAAGTGATCAATATTTTGATTTGGGAGAATGGTACAAGACTTTGGGAGTCGATAATGCTCAAGGTTTGATTTACTCCTCGGAGAGCAATGAAATTATACGCAAGTTGAATTTAAAAACTTACGAGTCTGATTACAAGATAATGGTGGTTTGGTTGCCAGAGAAAATGCATCGCTCATGTGCCAATAAACTGCTTAAAATGATTGAGGAACCTCCTAAGAAAACATTGTTTTTAATGATTTCGGAAGAGCCGGAGAAAATCATTCAGACCATTCTTTCCAGAACTCAAATTGTAAATGTTCCAAAAATTAACGACACTGATCTATCTCAGGCGTTAACATCAGAATTTAATTTATCGGGAACCGAATTGACTAATGTGGTGCGTTTAGCCGGCGGCAGTTATCGTAAAGCTCGGATACTGATTCAGAACTCAGATGAAAATGCCTTCAATTTTGAGAATTTTGTCACCATTATGAGGTTAAGCTATGCACGTAAGGTGATGGAAATAATGGATTGGTCGGAGCAGATAGCAGCAATTGGACGCGAACGTCAAAAGAGTTTTTTAAATTATAGTGTTCGTATGGTAAGGGAAAATTTTATTCTGAATTTGAAAAAGCCTGAAATGGTGTTTTTGAATGGAGAGGAAATGAATTTTTCTCAGCGATTTTCGCCTTTTATTAACGAAGAAAATGTCTGGATTCTAGCCGATGAGCTTTCAAAAGCCCATTCGGATATTGAAAGAAATGCCAATGCGAAAATTGTTTTTCTTGATTTGAGTTTAAAACTGGTTAAATTATTAAGACCATAAAGGGCTATTAATACGGCGAATTACTACCTTTAAAGGTTTATAAATTAAATTCATTATTTTTGCGGTCGATTATCGACTAATAATCAATATACATATGACAGAAAATAAGGAACCAAAAGGAAAGTGCGGAGGATGCGCTTCCAATAAAAAGGATGATAGACTTCTGGATGGAAAACTAGATGTTTATGATTGGTTGAGTGATGTTCCTGAAAGTGTATTGTGTCCAGATATTGTAGAGGTAAAATTTAAAAATACCCGTAAGGGATTCTATTCCAATTCGAACGAATTAAGACTACAAAGAGGTGATGTTGTTGCTTTAGAAGCATCGCCAGGACATGATATAGGAATTGTTACACTAACCGGAGATTTAGTTTTGGAGCAAATGCGTAAGCAGAAACTGAATCCTAAAACATACGAGGCGAATAAAATATACCGAAAGGCAAAACCCGTAGATATTGAGAAATGGCACGAAGCCATCGCTTTGGAGCATAAAACAATGATTAAGGCTCGCCAGTTATCAGCGGAACTTAAATTGAATATGAAGATTGGTGATGTTGAGTATCAAGGCGATAAAACCAAAGCCATTTTTTACTACATCGCCGACGATCGGGTCGATTTTCGACAATTGATAAAGGTACTTGCTGAGCAGTTTAAAATTCGAATTGAAATGCGCCAGATTGGTGCAAGACAAGAGGCTGGTAGAATTGGAGGTATTGGTCCTTGTGGAAGAGAACTTTGTTGCTCTACTTGGATTACCAATTTTGTATCGGTAACTACAAATGCAGCTCGTTATCAGGAAATTTCACTCAATCCGCAGAAGTTAGCCGGCCAATGTGGTAAGCTTAAATGTTGTTTGAATTTTGAATTGGATTGTTACATCGATGCTCAAAAAGATTTTCCGAATACAAATATTCAGTTGGAAACAAAAGATGGTACTGCTTATCATCAAAAGACGGATATCTTTAAAAGGTTAATGTGGTATTCCTACGATAAGTACAATACGATAAATATGGTTCAGCTATCGGTTGATACCGTTAAGAATATTATCAAACAAAATAAAAATGGAATTAAGGTTAATAAATTAGTAACAGAATTTGTTGCTGTGCCTAAAGAAACATTAGAATACGAAAATGTAGTTGGTCAGGATAGTTTGAATCGATTCGATTCGGTAGAAAAACCAGCTGCGAAAAAAGCTAAGAGAAAATTCCGTCGTAAACCAAGAAAAAATAATAACCCTTCTGGATCATGAAGCTAGGAAGAATTATTTGTGCTTTACTAATGGCTGTTATGGCCATTTCCTGTGATTCAAACAGGGTGTATGAACAGTATGAGAATATTCCTGATTTCGAATGGAATCAGGGAGATACCCTTCGTTTTGAGGCAGAAATTACAGATACAATTACAACTCACAATGTTTTAATTAATTTGCGCAATTCCGGAAATTATGCATATAGTAATTTGTGGCTGTTTGTAAAAACAACATCTCCAGATAATGAGGTGAATGAGCAAAAGATTGAAATTGAATTGGCGGATGATACCGGCGATTGGTATGGAACTGGATTTGGTGATATTTTTGACTTACAGGTTCCTTTTAAACAAAAGATGGTTTTCCCGAATTCCGGAAAATATGTATTTGAAATTGTTCATGGAATGTACGACAAGAAATTACAAGGGATTGTAAATGTGGGAATTCGTATCGAGAAAGGGAGTAAGTAATATTTAGAAGTAGTAAAAGTGGGAAAAAATAAATTACAGCGTTTTGCTGAAATGAAGTCTTTTGATAATGTTTTTCAACCTACCCACAATGAAGTTTGGGAGAAAGATTATCATTTTAAAGGCAAATGGAACAAGGATGTTTTTAAGAATGATAATCCAATAGTTCTCGAAGTTGGTTGCGGAAAGGGTGAATATACGGTTGGTTTAGCAAAGCAATTTCCAAACAAAAATTTTATTGGTATAGATATTAAAGGAGCTCGTATTTATTGCGGTGCAAAGGAAGCCATAGATAATGCTCTTGGCAATGTTGCGTTTATTAGAACCTATGCCGAATTACTTCAATCTTTTTTTGAAGCAGGAGAAATAGCCGAAATTTGGATCACTTTCCCTGACCCTCAAATGAAAAAAGTTGGCAAAAGATTGACTGGAACTCGATTTTTAAACTTGTACAGTAAGCTTCTTTCTAAAGATGGAATTGTTCACTTAAAATCGGATAGTAATTTTTTATACGAGTACACTAAATACGTAATCAAAGAGAATAACCTAAAAATTCTTGTTGATACGTGTGATCTTTATAACTCTGGTAAGGCTGATGAAATTCTTTCAATTAGGACCTATTATGAGCAACAATTTTTGACACGCGGAATTCCAATCAAGTATCATAAATTTATGCTGGAAGGAAAAAGCGAGTTTGTAGAACCTGATGTGGAAATTGAATTGGATGAATATCGGAGTTTTGGTAGGGAACGAAGAATTCAATAGATGACAGATCTGTATTCTCGAATATATGATGTGGTAAGACTAATTCCTGCCGGACGCGCTACCAGTTATGGCGCAATTGCCCGCTTTGTGGGATCGCCTCGTGGTTCACGAATGGTTGGTTGGGCAATGAATCAGTGTCATTCCCATCAGGAATATACACCGGCTCATCGTGTTGTAAATCGATTGGGAATACTCTCAGGGAAACACCATTTTCCAGGCGAGAATATCATGCAGGAATTACTCGAAAGTGAAGGTATTGTAGTGATCGATGATCAAATTCAAAATTTTGATCAGGTTTTTTGGGATCCATTTAAAGAACTCGATGAGAATACTATTTAAATAGAATCTAAATACATACATTTGTATTCTGTTATAATTTCAAAGACTTAAAAATAAATATATCATGAGTTATACTCAAAAACAGGTTACGGATGCTTTGCAATTGGTGAAGTTTCCTGGTTCCGATAAGGATATCATGGCCCTGGATATGGTTCGTAACATTAAAATTGAAGGTAAGAAAATAGGTTTTGACCTGGTTTTTCAAAAATCGGATGATCCTAATATCATTACTTTGAAAAAACTTTGTGTTTCGGCCATTTTAAAATTCGTTGATAAAGAGGCTGAAATAAAAGGGAATATTAAAGTTAAGGCAGTTCATATTGTTGATGAACCGGGTGTTCTTCCCAATGTGAAAAATATTATTGCTATTGCTTCGGGTAAAGGTGGTGTAGGAAAATCGACTGTAGCTACGAATTTAGCAGTTGCTTTGGCCAATGCCGGAGCAAAGGTTGGTTTAATCGATGCAGATATTTTTGGACCATCGGTTCCTAAAATGTTTGGTTCAGAATCAGCTCGTCCGAGTTTGATAAAAATTGACGATAAGGATAGAATTGAGCCACATGAAAAATATGGCGTTAAAATGTTGTCAATCGGCTTCTTTGTTGATCCTTCGCAGGCAACTGTTTGGCGTGGACCAATGGCTTCGAACGCATTAAAACAAATGATTGAAGAAGGAAATTGGGGCGAACTCGATTTTGTATTGATTGATTTACCTCCTGGAACAAGCGATATTCACCTTACTCTGGTACAAACAGTTCCTGTTACTGGTTCTATAATTGTTAGTACACCTCAGGAAGTTGCTTTGGCTGATGCCATTAAGGCAATTAGCATGTTCGAAGGAGCTGGTGTGAATGTACCTGTTTTGGGAATGGTTGAAAATATGGCTTGGTTTACTCCAGCTGAATTGCCTGAGAATAAATATTATATTTTTGGTAAGGATGGATGTAAAAAACTTGCCGAAGAAAAAGGAATTGAATTACTTGGACAAATTCCAATTGTACAGAGTATTAGAGAGGGTGGGGATAATGGAACTCCGGCTGCTGTTCATACAGATACAGTAACTGGGATGGCCTTTGCCGATTTGGCATCTAAACTAATGGCAGTTGTTGATAAAAG
>JBFFMG010000255.1:0-5560 GCA_041554215.1 Labilibaculum sp. | reverse complement strand
ATTAAAATGGATTTTTAGCAAAAAAAAATAGTTGATCACAAGAAAGCATTCAAACAAAAAAAGCGATTACAGTTAATTACAGTTTACTATGAAAATGATTACAAAAATGAAAACAAAGTTCACTCTACTCATCATATTGGTATCCATTGCAATGTTTTCATGCAATACATCCAAATCTAAATACAAGAGTTACAGTGGTGATGTCGAAATTGAACGAAAAGTTGATTCTGTTCTCTCATTAATGACATTAGAGGAGAAAATCGGACAAATGACTCAGTTTTCAGGAAGAGGTGATATTACAGGACCCGAAATGCAAAATGAGGTCATGCCCTATCTTAAAAAAGGTTTGGTAGGAAGTATGTTTAACGAAGCAACGGTTGAAAAAGTAAGAACGCTTCAGGAAGCCGCTTTGGCGGATTCAAGACTAAAGATTCCTGTCCTTTTTGGATACGACGTAATTCACGGCTTTAGAACCATATTTCCGATGTCGCTTGCAGAATCATGTTCTTGGGATCTTAATTTAATAAAAGAAAGTGCCAGAATAGCTGCAACAGAAGCTGCTGCCGAAGGTGTTTCCTGGACCTTTGCTCCAATGGTTGATATTGCAAGAGATGCACGTTGGGGACGAGTAATGGAAGGCGCCGGTGAAGATGTTTATCTTGGAAAATTGATTGCTAAAGCAAGAGTTAAAGGTTTTCAGGGTGAAGATTGGAAAGATTTGAAATCAATTAATACGGTGTTAGCTTGTGCAAAGCATTTTGCGGCATACGGTGCTGCCGAAGCTGGTCGTGATTACAATACTGCTGAAATTTCGGAGCGTACTCTAAATGAAATTTATCTTCCTCCTTTCGAGGCTGCCAAAGAAGCTGGTGTTGCTACATTCATGACTGCTTTTAATGAAATTGGCGGAGTACCATGTACTGCGAGCAAATATTTATACAAAGATATTCTTAGAGACAGATGGGACTTTAGAGGCTTCGTAGTTACCGACTACACGGCAATTAATGAATTGGTTGAACACGGTATTGCAAAAGATGAAGCTCAGGCTGCAGAACTGGCTGTAAACGCTGGAATTGACATGGATATGACCGGTGGTGTTTACTTAGAGAACTTAAAATCTCAAGTTGAAGCCGGAAAAGTAAGTGTAGAAAGTATCGATATCGCTGTGTGTCGAATTCTGGAAATGAAATTCCTACTTGGTCTTTTCGACGATCCGTATCGATATATGGATGAAGCCAGACAAGAAGCTACTCGAATGAAACCAGCCTTTCTGGCATCAGCAAGAAATATTGCGAAACGATCTGTTGTTTTACTTAAAAACGAAAACATATTTCCAATTGATAAATCTTCAAACAAAACAATCGCTTTAATTGGTCCGATGATTAAAAATCAGAGCAGTTTAAACGGTGAATGGGCTGGCCGTGGAGACAGAAATCAAAGCATTTCACTGTTTGATGGATTACAAGAGAAATACAAAGGATCAAATATTCAATTTACTTATGCTCAAGCATGTGATTTAACAGGAAACGATAAATCAGGATTTAAGTCGGCATTAAGTGTTGCAAGCAAAGCTGATATTGTTCTTGTTGCCATGGGAGAAGATTTTAATTGGTCAGGCGAAGCCGCAAGCAGAACAAACATTCAACTACCAGGTATTCAGCAAGAATTCCTTAAAGAACTTAAAAGGCTAAATAAACCAACAGGTTTAGTACTTATGAACGGACGTCCGTTGGATTTATCCTGGGAAAATGAGAATATTGATGCGATTATCGAAGCCTGGTATTTGGGTACAACAGCAGGAAATGCGCTTGCCGATGTTATTTCAGGTGATTACAATCCATCTGGTAAGCTAACTTTATCATTTCCACGCAACATTGGTCAGGTTCCAATTTATTACAATGCTAAAAACACAGGTCGCCCAATCCCTAAAAATGATCCTGATGCAGATTATAAGTCCACTTATATCGACGTTAAAAACTCACCTCTTTATCCTTTCGGATATGGCTTGAGTTATACCACATTTTCGATAAAAGAGGTGAAATTGAATAAAAACACATTGAGCCCAGGTGAAGAATTAACTGTTAACGCCACAATAAGCAATACTGGCAATGTTTTTGGAGAAGAAGTAGTGCAATTGTATGTTCAGGATTTATATGGAAGTGTAACTCGTCCTGTGAAAGAATTAAAAGGATTCGAAAAAGTAGGATTAGAGCCAGGCGAAAGTAAGGAGATCCAATTTACAATTTCGGAAGATGATTTAAAATTCTATGATATTAACATGAATTTCGTTGCCGAGGAAGGTGATTTTAAACTTTGGGTAAGTAATAATTCATCCGACGAATCAAACGAACTTTCATTTCAGTTTAAGCATTAGTTTATCAATAGTTAGTTTTATTAGTTATAGCGGTACAGTTTCTAAATTGTACCGCTGTTTTTTTTTGCTTTACAGCCAACAAAAAATAAAATTCTCACAAGTTAAAAACAATGCTGAATTAATATCAAAACTCATCTTATAAAACATTTCTTTTAGATTCAGAATAAAAGTTATCCCCTGGCATGAAGCACTTGGTTATAAAAAGCACAACAAGTCGCTATTTTAAGCTGCCCTGAAATATAATGGCATTATTTATTGCCACCCAAAAGGCGAATCACCTCTTTCAGAATTTCATTTTCAGTTGTAAGCTTCTCTATTTGTGGATTGATTGGGTTTTCGATATTGAGCTCTCCGGCGAGTATCTTAAAAAAATTAACCTGAAGTATCTCACTAATCTTAGCCAGACGATCGGTTTGAATGTCTGGCTATAGTGAGAATATGACCAACTTATACGAATGCAGCGTTAACATCCATTTATCTAGTGGCACAATTGCACCAAAATATCCAATCCGTTTCAATTCGCTGACAAATCAATTAATACCTCATAATTACTTTAGTAAGATTTTCATCTGGCTCTAATTCCATTTTTTTTCGTAGTCTGTATCTACTTACCTCTACACTTCGAACCGTAATTCCTAAAAGAATCGAGATTTCCTTCGAATTCATATTCATTTTCAAAAGGGAACACAATCGGAGGTCTGCAGGAGTTAAATTCGGATAATTCTTTCTCAACTCATCATAAAACCCACTTTGCGATGCTGCAAAATGTCGCTCAAAATCCAACATATCTTTTTTCTGGGTCAACTGCCCATTTATTACCTTCAAAATTTTATCATAATCGCGGCTAGGAAAACGTCCTTCTAATTTTTGGAACATGATTTCCAATTCGCGTTTAATTGTATTTATCGATCGGTCCTTTTCAACAAGAGCATTGGCCGAAATACTTAACTTTCCCTGCAAATTCTCCAATTCTTTCTGCAAAACATCATTTTGCAATTGCTCAATTGTCGATTCATTTTTCTTGTGTTGATCCGTATGCTTTTTCTCAATAATATAAGTCTGTTTATCTAAAAGGCGCTTATTAAATACAATTAATAAACCAACACATATTACCAGAGATAAAATAATAACAACAACTCCAGTTTTCGATGCGAAAAAAGAAGGCAAAATTACAAATGGATATTCTACCACATTTGATCTGTTACCGTCAGAAAAAAAGGCTCTTGCCTGATATACATAATCCCCGTGTGGGATATCGTGAATGGCATTTACATTTCCTGTTTCACCCTCAATCCAATCGTCGTGAAGATTCACAATACGATATTGATAAGTTACATCGTTAGGCCCATAATTCACCGAGTTAATAGTAAATTCAAGAGAATTATCCCGGTTCATTAGTTCCAAAACATCCTCATTATGCAAAGGCAATAAAATTCCCTTACTATCGACTCCTTTTTTCCCTTTTACAACTTTAGTGATAACCAATGGCTGATGTTGATATACATCATTTGATTCATTAGGGAGAATAGCAAAACCATTCTCCAAACAAAGAACACTAGCATCTTTATTAATAGATATATTTTGGTACTTATCTGGAAATGAAAATTGTTTATCTAAAGTAAAAGCTCTTACGAAAGTCATCGAATCGGAAACATTACTCATGTAAACAGCTTCATTATCGGCAATGGCCCAAAAATGGTTTTGATCTGCATTCACAATACTCACAGCCTTTTTAAAACGACCCAAAGTGTTATTCAACTTGTGAAAAGGCAACATTCGATCTGTAAGATCATCATAAGTGTATATCTCCTCTCCTGTTGTTACAACCACACGATTATTAACTGTAAATACATTAAGTTGATATTCAGTAGGTAAGCCAGATTCTAAACCAAAATATTTATCCGAGACAACATTTTTATAGTCTTCAGATAATTTTAAACGATGCAATCCCTTTATTTCATGGCTAATCCAAATATAACCAGCATGATCTACCTCAATAAATCGACAAGAGCCTCTAAAGCCATCAACAAAATGAGAAAAAACCCATTGGTCATTTTCTCTTTTAAACATTCTTATTTTGAAGTAAGTAGATTCAATTAACCATTCCTGCCCGTTTTTTTCAATAATTTCAAAATCGGTACCTCCGATTGCTGTTGACAATGGATAGGTGTTTCCCTGATCAAGTTTGAAAATACCATTATTGCTGCCACACAAGAGTTCGCCCCTCAAAATTTCCAATTTCCAAATATGCCCGGTAATTCCTTCTAAAAGGGATAATTCCCTAAAATCCAGGTCTGCGTAATCCTTATCAAATTTTGAGCAAAGAACCCCATTGTTTGTTCCGATATAAATGTACCCATTGTGTTTTATGACAGAATAAATTGCTGACGGAGCATTGTCCATATCTATTTTATATTCAATGGTCGAATTTAAGTCGACATAAGACAATCCATTATCCATTCCCAGCCATAAATCTCCTGAATGGTCAAGAGCCATTCCCAAAACAGTATTGTTTTCTAATTTAGATTGTCGGTCGATGTGACTTAGAATTTCTCCATCGTGATTTATAATGTATAAGCCACCCGACAAGGTTCCAATTGCGTATGCATTATCGCCAATGGAAACAGCTGAATTAACATCTTTTGAAGACAAGACCTCATTAGCCTCACAATTCCATTTCTCAGTTTTTTCATTCTTTAATATATGTAAGCCAGTTTTACCATCTGCACCTTCACTCGGAGTTTTCCCTGCTGGATGGGGCCATACGCCTGGACTCGCTCTTTAAACGATGCCGGGAGTATGGCATGGATGCCGTATCCATAACAGATCACGGCACCATGTTCGGTGTGGCGGAATTCTATGAAAAAGCCAGAAAAGCTTCCATTAAACCGGTCATCGGTTGTGAAGTGTATGTGGCGCCTAGAACTTTGAATGACAGAACCCAGGAAGATCACAAGGGGTTAAACCATCTGGTGCTGCTGGCCAAGGACAGGGAAGGGTATGCCAACTTGTGTAAGCTGGTCTCCATTGCCCAGCTCAAGGGGTTTTATTATAAACCCAGGATTGACCGACAATTGCTTGCGGCTCACTCCAAGGGACTCATCGGCTTGTCTGCCTGTCTGAAGGGGGATATTCCCCAGGCCATTTTACAAAATAATATGGATGCGGCCGATGCAGCGGCACACT
>JBFFMG010000254.1:0-5573 GCA_041554215.1 Labilibaculum sp. | reverse complement strand
GGCAGTTGCCAGAACAGGAAATGCAAAAAAATCCGGAATTAGTTCCGAATCCATAATTGTTTTTTTTCATATTAGTTAGTAGTTAGTAAACGGTAGTAAGCTATTTGCTTGCTGCCGTTAATTACTTAAAATGTAACATTAACTTTTTAAAGTACAAAACGATAGTCAAAAAGTACTTATGTACAAGCTTATACTTTTTTAAAATTATTGAGGGAATGAATGGAGAGTGTATCATATTCTACAAGTTTAACCTCCTATCAACACATTATGATATATAAAACAACATTGGTGAGATCATTATTTTTATATACACTACTTTTTTGTTTTTTGGCTTCTTGTTCCATTAAAAATAATAGTGTTAAAAGTAATATGACAAATTTATACAAGTATATAAATCCACTTATTGGAACCAAAGGCGAAGGCAATACATATCCTGGTGCGCAGGTTCCTTTTGGAATGGTACAAGTAGGACCTGATACTGAAACTGAATTATGGGAAACCGCTTCGGGCTATGAGTATTCCGATAGTGTAATATTTGGTTTTAGTATGACTCACCTAAATGGAACTGGTATTCCTGATTTAGGTGACATACTTTTTATGCCTACCATAGGGAAGAGACAATTTCAATCGGGGAAGATTAACAAAACGGATCAGGAAATAAAACAAAATCCTTACGGCAGCAAGTATAAAAAAAGCCCGGAGCATGGGTATATGTCAACATACAATCATATAGATGAAAAAGCAAGTGCGAATTATTATTCAGTAAAACTTCAGGATTATAATATTTGGGCGGAGATGTCTGCAACAGAGCGTGCAGGGATTATGAATTTTACTTTTCCTGAAAGTGACAGTAGCCATATAGTTGCCGATTTAAGCCATGTTTTAAGATGGGATGTATTTTGGTCGAGCATTAGGGTTGAAAATGATTCAACGATTTCAGGACATCATCAGGTAAAAGGATGGGCGAATGATAGATATGTGTATTTTACAGCTGTGTTTTCAAGACCATTTGATGATTTAATGATCATGAAAAATGGAAAGGAAGTAATCTATAACACGAGTCGTTTTAGAAGTTCTTTAGAGGCCTCAGGTAAAAATATACAGTTTATTGCCGATTACAAAACAGGAAATAAAGAGAAAATATCTGTTAAAATTGGTATTTCTGCTGTTTCTGCTCAAGGAGCTTATGAGAATTTAATGGCTGAAATACCCGAGTGGGATTTTGAGAAGGTCAGAGAAAATGGAGTCGAAAAATGGAACAAAGAACTGAACAAAATTCAAGTAGAAGGCAAGGAAGAGTATAAGGAAGCTTTTTATACCGCTTTTTATCATACTTGTCAGGCTCCATTTATTTTTCAAGATGTTAACGGTTTATACCGCGGATTTGATAAGAATATCCATAAAGCAGAAGGCTTCGATAATTATACATTGTTTTCATTGTGGGATACTTACCGTGCAACACATCCTCTTTTTTGTCTTGTGCAAAGAGACCGTAATGCTCAAATGGTTAATTCCATGTTAACCCATTACGATCAAAGTGTAGATGATTTACTTCCTGTTTGGTCTTTTTGGAATAATGAAACATGGTGTATGATTGGATATCATGCAGTTCCTGTTATTGTAGATGCGTATATGAAGGATCTGCCAGGTTTTGATGCAGAAAGAGCTTATGAGGCAATAAAAACCACAGCCATGAATCCGAATTACGATCATGTAAAATTCTATGCAGAAAATGGATATGTCCCTTTTGATAAAGAAAATGAGTCTGTATCCAAAACGTTGGAATATGCTTACGATGACTACTGTATTGCTCAAATGGCAAAAAAAATGGGCAAAATTGAGGATTACGAATACTTTCTAAAGAGAGCTATGGCCTATCAAAATGTATTTGATCCTGAAAATAAATTAATGAGAGGTAAAGATTCTGAAGGCAATTGGAGAGAACCCTTTGAGCCACACACGTATGTTCATGATATGAATAAACGTGACATTACTGAGGGAACTAATTATCAGTATACCTGGTATGTGCCACAGGATGTAAATGGTTTAATTAAATTGATGGGAGGAGAAGATGTATTTGAACAAAAACTAGATACTTTATTTACTTATAACAAAGATAATCTAGAAAGTGGTTCTGAAGATATTTTGGGTCGTTTTGGTGAATATTGGCACGGGAATGAGCCAAGTCATCACATTGCTTTTTTGTATAATTATATTAAAAAACCATGGAAAACGCAGAAATGGATTCATGAAATCATGACCACTCAATATGGGAATCAGCCAGGTTCACTTTGCGGGAATGATGATTGCGGGCAAATGTCAGCATGGTACATTTTTAATGCGATGGGTTTTTATCCGGTATGTCCTGGAAGTAATCAATATGTAATCGGGACTCCATTGCTTGAGGAAGCTGTTATTAATTTTGAAAATGGCAAGAAATTTAAAATGAAAGCAAAAAATATATCAGATGATAATATTTATATTCAAAGTGTTAGCTTGAACGGTATTGCTTGGACAAATTCTTATATACCTTATAGCGAGCTTATAAAAGGAGGAGAGCTACAATTTGAGATGGGATCTTCACCAAATTTTAATTGGGCAACTGCAGATGATTCTGTGCCAGTATCATTAACTAAATAAAATAATATGCGAAAAGCTATTTTTCAAACTACCTTCATTTTATTTAATGTATTCGTATTATTCTCCTGTAATTCAGCTGAAAATACAAAAAAAATGAATAGAGTGAATCCAGATTCTCTGGTTCTGATTGATTACGTAAATCCGTTTATTGGAACGAAAAACATGGGTCATACTTTCCCTGGTGCTACGGCACCTTATGGTATGGTACAACTAAGTCCGGAGACAAATAATGAATCCATTATCGAAAATGGTGTTTATAATAAAAATGCCTACAAATATTGTTCTGGATATCAATATGAGGATAGTACTGTATTTGGATTTAGTCACACCCATTTTAGTGGTACAGGACATTCCGATTTAGGTGATTTTTTAATCATGCCAACTACTGGTGTGTTGAAACTTGAACCAGGAAAGGCTAGTGTTCCAAACAGTGGGTACCATTCGAAATTTTCTCATGAAAACGAATCGGCTGAGCCAGCTTATTATAAAACTTTTCTTGATGATTACAGTATCGGAGCAGAATTAACAGCTACGGAACGGGTTGGTTTTCATCAATATACTTTTCAAAAGTCGGATAGTGCTCATATTGTATTGGATTTGATGTCGAATATATATAATCATGACAATAAGAATGTATGGACTTTTGTTCGGGTTGAAAATGATTCTACAGTTACAGGATACAGGCAAACGGATGGCTGGGGCAGAACCAGGTATGTTTATTTTGCCATGAAATTTTCGAAGTCATTCAAAACCTATGGACATAAAAAATACGATAAGCTTACGTACAATGGTTTTTACCGAAAATTTGATGAAGAACATAACTTTCCAGAAATGGCGGGTAAAAATCTGAGGGCTTATTTCAATTTTAGTACTCAAAAGGAGGAGAAGATTAAAATTAAATTCGCTCTTTCTTCGGTCAGTACAGCAGGTGCTTTACTGAATATGGAAAGCGAAATACCAGACTGGGATTTTGAAAAAACAAAGAAGCAAACCCAGTTGAAATGGGAAAACGAATTGTCGAAGATCATTGTTAAAAGTCAGAATGACGCAGAAAAGGAATCATTCTATACATCTTTGTATCATACCATGTTAAGTCCGGTTATTTATGAGGATGTTGATGGTTCCTACCGTGGACTCGATCAGAATATTCATCAATCAAATGGTTTTACAAATTACACTGTTTTTTCCTTGTGGGATACCTACAGAGCACTGCATCCTTTATACAATCTTATTCAACCAACGCGGAATAATGATATGATAAAGTCTATGTTGGCGCACCAGAATCAGAGTGTTCATAAAATGTTACCAATTTGGAGTCACTATTCAAATGAGAATTGGTGCATGATTGGCTATCATTCTGTATCTGTTCTTGCCGATGCAATTGTAAAAGGAAGTACGGATGTAAGTATTGACAGTGCTTTACAGGCATGCATCAGTACTTCGAACTGCAGATATTTTGATGGTTTAGGCTATTACATAGATAATGGCTTTATTCCTGAAGATAAAAGCTCTTCCTCCGTTTCAAAAACTTTGGAATATTCCTATGATGATTGGTGTATTGCTCAAATTGCCAATACGAATAATGATAAGAATACATCTGAAGAATATCTAAACCGTTCTCAGAGTTTTAAAAATAATTTTGATATTCTATCCGGCTTTATGAAGCCAAAGTTGGCCAATGGTAAATGGAAAAAGGAGTTTGATGCGTTGGATACCCACGGGCAGGGATTTATTGAAGGCAATGCGTGGAATTACAGTTTGTTTATACCACATCAAATTCCTCAGATGATAGAAATGATGGGAGGCGAAAAGAGCTTTACAAATCGTTTGGATTCGCTGTTTACCATGACTCTCGATGATAAATATATTGAGAAAAATGAAGACATTACCAGAGACGGAATTATTGGAAATTATGTTCATGGAAATGAGCCGGGTCATCATATTCCGTACTTGTATAACTGGACCAACAGTCCATGGAAAACCCAAAGTACCGTTAGAATGATCATGGATTCAATGTATGAAAATAAAGTGGATGGTCTTTGTGGAAATGATGATGCCGGACAAATGTCTGCCTGGTATATTTTCAGCTCACTTGGTTTTTATCCTGTTTGTCCGGGATCAGACAGTTATTCAATTGGTAGTCCTTTGGTTGTTAGTGCTGAAATATATCTTGAAAATGGCAATGTGTTCAAGATTAACACTGTGAATCAAGGCAAAAAGAATGTTTACATTGAAAAAATGATTCTTAATGGAGAAGAAATTACACAAAATCAGATTCTTCACAGCGAAATTATGAAAGGTGGTGAATTCACCTTCTTTATGAGTGATCAGCCCAAAATAATGGCGGAAAAATAATTGTGAACATTGTTTGATCTTGATTTTTAAATCTAATTTTTTTTGCCGCGTTTGGCACTTCACTGATGTCTTTTAGGAAGAATTAGATTCAATCTTACAAATTGTTCGTTTTCACAAACATTAATCAGCTAAAACTAATTCTTGTATTTTAAATAATACGGTGAATGTACTTTTATAGTTAGAAGTGGGTTAGCAGCAATCATGTACTTGTGGTTTTTTGCTTGCAAGTGTGATTGTTGCTTTTATAAAAAGAAATACCCGCAATGGATGTTTTTCATTCAGTGGGTTTATTTTCAGATCATTAGATGTAAACCCAGAGCCAATAAAGGCCTACATGAAAAACAATCTTCAAAATACATAATTGCAATTTTAAAAAATAAATACGAATGAAAAATATACTGTTATTAATTGTACTGCATCTTTTTACGATTAGCCTTGTAAGCGGTCAGGAAAATGTTGATGATTCCGGTAAAAATTATACGGCTTTTGTGAACACTTTAATGGGAACCGATTCAGAGTTTCGACTATCAACAGGGAATACTTATCCGGCTATTGCACTGCCATGGGGAATGAATTTT
>JBFFMG010000253.1:0-5597 GCA_041554215.1 Labilibaculum sp. | reverse complement strand
GGAGCGATTAATTTGATTTTGAGAACCCGACCAAATACTAAACACCTTGTAGTAATTAACGATGATAAAACAACAACAGCTAAACTAAACAAGCTGATTATGCTTGATTTGGAAAATAAGTACACTTCGAAGCTGAAGTTTACTTATTTCGAGGATCAGACTGTTGATGAGCTTGTTGAGAATATAAAAAAAATAGAGGGAGATACCTCAATTTTATTACTGACCTTTAATAAGGATAAGGCGGGTCGTTTTGTAAGTTTTCAAGATAATCTGGATTTATTCGTACCTCAAAGTAAAGTGCCTGTGTTTATTACCTGGACTTTTTTGGTTAGTGATGGCGTTTTTGGGGGAAAGTTGGTAAGCGGCAAGTTACATGGAAAAATGGCTGCTAACATGATCAACCAAATTGTTTCTGGCATGCCTGCCGATTCAATTCCGATTTATCGCAAACCACTAGATAGATATGTTGTTAATTATAATGAGATTGGACGATTTGGGATTGATAAAAATGTACTCCCCGATGAAACTTTACTTGTTAATGCACCTCAATCTTTTTACAAAGAGAATAAGGAATGGTTTCAGTTAATTGGAGGAATCACATTTTTGGCGGCACTTATTATTTTGGTATTGTCAAGAGCTATTTTAAGGCGAATTAGAGCCGAACGCGCATTAATTGTTGAGCAGGAACGATTAAAAATATCCGTAAAGCATGAGCGTTTAATTGGATTAATTGGTCGATTGTTGAATGCATCCGAAGATTTTAAAAATGTATTGGATGATGTTCTGAAGTTGATGACTGAAGAGTTGAATGTAGCCAGAATTAGTCTTTATTCATTGGTAGATTCAACCAATACAGGGGTTAAAATAAAAAGCCGGATTTCTTTAAAAGGAAAGAATATTAAAGATGTAAATCAGTTCTATTTTTCCGAAATTGATGAAATAATTTCTAGGGTTAAAATGAATAAAAGCATTGTTTCCCGAGATTTATCAAATTTAACTGAAAAGGAACAGGAATATTACCGGAAAAGAAATATTGGTGCTGTTGTTTTATTACCCGTAATGGTAGAAAATGAAGTGGTTGGTTTAATGGGCTTTGCTCAAAACAAAGCACACGGATGGACCAGAGACGAGATCAGTATCTTTTTTTCAACTGTAAATATGATTGCGAATGCCTGGGAGCGAAATTCATTAATGAATGACCGTATTGAGGCAGAACAAAAGAATGTTGAAGCTTTACGAATGCTCGAGGAATCGTCTCGTTTGGCTTCAATTGGTGTAATGGCAGCAGGAATTACACATGAAATTAATCAGCCATTAAACGCAATAAAAATTACTGCAGATAGTGTTCTGTTTTGGCAAAAGCGAAACCCCGGACAGTTGCCCGAAATGTTTACCCGAAAAATTCAAACAATTTCGGAAGGAACCTCCCGAATTGATTCCATTATTAAACACATGCGTACTTTTTGGGAGAAACCCCATATTTCGGAAGAGGAAACGATTGACATGGTTGAGGGGGTAAGTCGATCTCTATCATTGGTGAACCGACAAGTGTTCGATCATAGTATTGAATTGGAAAATAATCTTCCAAAACATGCCATTCATGTATTTGCAAATTATATTCAGTTCGAACAAATCGTTGTGAATTTAATTGTGAATTCAATTCACTCGTTGGATAAGGTTCAGAAAGAGAATAAAAAAATTAAGTTGAATGTTTATCAGGACACTAAGTACGGAGTTTTAGAAATTCACGATAATGGTACAGGCATAGAATCAAGTATCCGAGAGAAAATATACGATCCGTTATTCACCACCAAAGGAAGTGATAGCGGTAGTGGATTAGGTATGGCGATTGTAAAAACATTTATTGATCGGTTTCAGGGTGAGATTTCGGATTACAATAATGAAGATGGAGGAGCAAGTTTTATTTTGCGTTTTAAATTGAAGGATAATAAGGAGTAAAAAGTTAGGTTTAAAAATAATTTCACTTTTAAGTGAGCATAATGAGTGCTGAGAAAAAATAAATCAGAAAATAAAAAAATGAAAATTCTTATTGTTGATGATGATATTTCGAGTGGAACGGCTGTTGCAGAATTTATTGAGGAGCAGTTGGCTTATTCAATTCGGCTTTGTCATAATGGGGAAGAGGCCTATAATGCTTTGAAGAATGATAATTACCAAATGGTAATTTCAGATTTAAGAATGCCTGGAATTTCAGGTCTCGATTTGTTAAAAAAAATAAAATTATTGCCAAACGGAGACGAAATTGAGGTGGTAATTATGACTGGATTTGGAGATATGGAAAGTTCCATTGAGGCATTGCGTGGCGGAGCCTATGATTACTTGCTAAAACCAGTTAATATTGAAGAATTGGCGATTTTAATTGAACGCGTTGCCGAGAAAATTCAATTGAAGGAAGAGAATAAGGATCTTAAAGAAAACATCAAACAAACCATATCGCACGGTAAGAAAGAAAAGGACGAGCGAATTCAATATTATGAAACAACAATTAGGGAAATTACCAGTGTTGGTAAAATTGGTGTTTTTTCGGATGTTATGCGGGGTGTTGTTCGCATGGCAGAGCAATTTCACGAAGATCGATCGGTTCCTGTATTAATAGAAGGAGAAACAGGTACCGGAAAAGAAGTGGTTGCTCGTTTGGTGCATTTTGGGAAATCAAGTGATGTTACAAAGCCATTCATTTCGATAAATTGTTCTGCAATATCGCCTACTTTGTTCGAAAGCGAATTGTTTGGGTACGACGAAGGTGCATTTACAGGAGCACGTAAGGAGGGAAAACCAGGTAAATTAGAATTGGCACAAGGCGGAACTATATTTTTAGATGAAATTGGGGAGATGCCTTTAGATATGCAACCTAAATTATTACGGGTATTGCAACAAAGAGAGATGTATAGGGTAGGCGGAAGTAAACCCATTGAATTGGATGTGAGAGTAATTTTTGCGACCAACAGAAATTTAAAAGGAATGGTTGCTGAAAAAACATTTCGAAGCGATTTGTATTATCGTTTAAATACCGGACGATTGTATATTCCGCCCTTACGTGAGAGAAAAGAAGCAATTTTGTCCTTTTCTCAGATATTTTTAGACCAATACTCGAAAAAGCGAAATCGGAAATTCAGATTCATTAATAAGGATGCAAAAAAAATGTTGCAGGAATATTCTTGGCCTGGAAATATTCGCGAATTGAAAAATACCATCGAAAGGGCAACTTTACTGTTTAACGATCTTGAATTAAAGCAAGAGCATTTAAGGTTTTTGCAAGCCGACGACAACGAGTTTGAATCGAGCGAACAGCCTATTGTTTTAGGACGAATTGTTTTGCCCGATGATGAGTTGAGAATTGAACAATTAGAACTCGAAATTGTTCGGAAAGCATTAAAAAAATTCGGAGATAATAAATCGAAAACAGCTGAATATTTGGGAATTACCCGAAGTGCACTACGCAGTCGGATGAATAAATTATAAGTACTTCAAAATTATTAAAATAATAGCTGTTTTTCTGATTGAAAGGAGTTCTTAAATTTATTTTTGTGAGTGTGAAACTTTTCTACACATGTGTATTTATTTCACATGAAAATAAGGGGCGAAAGTGGCTGAAATGAGACGTTTGTTCGCTTTTGAAACAGATTACTTACAAACCGTTCAAAATTGAACGTTAATTGTTTATTTCTAAATTTTTCGTGATTAAATTAATTGTCTTATTATTAGTGTGTTGGTGATTTATTGTTTCTCACTCTATCTTTTGTGGTTTTCTGGCATTTCTTTTGCTCTTAAAATGATGATGTTTCATTTAAAATCTAAAGGGTATGGAAGTTACAACTTATACACAAGAAAATAATTTGCTTTTAACACAGAATAAAAGCAACCTTTTGGATTCATTTTTATCGAATTCAAACAATTTTGGGAACGAGGCTCTAAAAGTAGAAAGCAATTTATTTATTGAAGCCGCAAATCAGAAAAATATTCAGTTTGAATTTATTCGAATGAAAAGTTGTAAGCTGGATAGAACATCATTTGATATTAGTAATGCAAAAAATGCTTTAATCGAAGCTGATTTTGCTCTTGCCGATACCGGAACTCTTATTGTAGATACGCAAGATCGAGATGTTTTATTAACTGTTTTTTTGGCCGAAGTCCTTCATGTTGTGGTTCCAGCAAGTAAAATTCTCTACTCCATGGATGATTATGAATTAATTAAAGGAGAGCTTGCAGTGGAATTGGGACGAGGAATTGCTAGCGCCAAAGTTAGTTCTTCCGAAAATGAACATCGTTTTTCGCGAAATGCAATACGTACCATGGTTTATGTTCTTGAAGACTTGTAAGCTGGCTTTTCAATTGCTCTGGAAAGAGTACAAAACAAGCTCTTTCTGGTTAAGAATTCATATTATATAAGAATGTATTTAGTCCTAATTTATTAAGTGATAGATTGGAATTTAATCAATATAATTATCAGTGGTTCATTTTATGGGCTGCTGTTTTTTTTAGGTGCTTATTCGAACAAGCAATAGGGAAAATAAGAAGCGATTAAATTCTTTATGCATTTTACACACTTTTCGGGACAGTGTCACTTCAGCAAGCGGTACTTCAAATTATCACGGCAAAGTTCGAGTTCGATTTTTCTGACAATAGCTTTGGTTTTAGACCCAATCGAAGTCTGCATCAGGCAGTAATAAAGGCTCAAGGATACATCAATGATGGCTATCAGCATATCGTTGATATTGATTTGAAGACCTTTTTTGACGAAGTGGATCATTGTCATTTGTTGCAGTTGTTATATCGTAAGGTAAAATGCCGCGACACAATGCGCTTGATTCGCAAATGGCTGCGTGCTCCGATCTTAATCGATGGCAAGTTGGTCAAACGCAGAAAAGGCGAAGCCTTATCCGCTTGGGCGTTCAGCAAGGACAAGCCTATGCATGGTCTCGCTCACGAATGGGTGGTTGGGCGATAGCTCAGAGTCCGATTCTGAGAACGACCATTACCCTTGAAAGATTGCGGAAACGTGGTTATGAATCTATGCTCGACATTTACAAGAAAATTTCCCCACAACTTAATGAACCGCTGTATACGAGACCCGTACGTACAGTGGTGTGAAAGCCTCTCCCTGCTAGTGATTACTAGCGGGGCGGGCTATTCGATTGTAAGGCGTTTATTTTCGAAATATCATTCTTTCATTTTGTATGTCAATTGTTAGTTTACCAGTTTTAAAAATATGAGTACCAATTAATCCGTCATAAATCAAATCATTTTTCAATTCGATTTCAGAGTTAATTTCTTTCACATTTTCAGCCCCTTTCAAACTTAATTTATCAAGAACCATCGTGGCAGTATCAGAAAGATTTTCATTCTTTAAGAGATCTTTGTAAAATGAGTTTACCCAGGTTGAATAATAGCCGTGTCCAGTATCAAATTCTGTTAGAATATTAATATGGTCATTTAATTTTACATCTATAAAAATATCCAAACCTATACGTCCATGTTTTTGGATAAAGAGAGGTATTGTTGTTCCACTATCATTTATTTTATTAATAGATTTTGTATTCTCAATTGTAAGTAATTGATTATTAAAATCTATTGTT
>JBFFMG010000252.1:0-5607 GCA_041554215.1 Labilibaculum sp. | reverse complement strand
CTACATAATTTTAGGCATTTTTGCAGGTTTAGTTTCTCTTTATTTTACGCGCTTCTCATTGTATTTGGAATCTTTGTTTGGGAAGATTACCAATAGTTACCGAAAGATGCTTATTGGAGGTGTTTTATTGGGTGTGATGATTTTCTTATTTCCACCGCTTTATGGAGAAGGGTACAATACCATTCAGGCTTTACTTAATGGTAATCATACTGATCTAGTAAATAACAGTATATTTTATTTTTTAAAAGACAATTACTGGCTTTTATTAGGTTACGTGATGCTTATTATTGGATTTAAGGTAATTGCATCTACTGTTACAACAGGAAGTGGAGGTGTAGGGGGTATTTTTGCTCCATCTATATTTTTGGGGGCTGTCTCTGGATTTTTTGTTGCAAGAGTAATTAATGGGTTCAATTTCATTAAACTATCGGAAAGTAATTTTACCTTAATTGGGATGGCTGGAATGATGGCAGGAGTGATGCATGCACCCCTTACGGCGATATTTCTTATTGTTGAAATCACGGGTGGTTATGCTTTGTTTGTACCCATTATGATTACCGCAACTATTGCCTACCTTACGATCATGTATTTTGAGCCACATTCAATTTATACCAAACGATTGGCAAAACGAGGAGAATTAATTACCCATAATAAAGACAAAGCGGTTCTTACACTTATGAAAATGGGTAAGGTGATTGAAACGGATTTAAAAAGAGTGGATCCGAATGCTACATTAGGAGAATTAGTAAAGATCATTTCCCATTCTCAACGAAATATTTTCCCTGTTGTTGATGAGGATGAAAAGCTATTAGGGATTGTTCTTCTTGATGATATCAGAGATATTATGTTTAATCCCGAAATGTATGACGGCACCTATGTGTATAATTTGATGATAATGCCACCTGCTATTTTGGATGTTGATGCTCCAATGGATAAGGTGATGCGAAAATTTGAAGAAACAGGAGCCTGGAACCTACCGGTTGTGCAGAATGAAAAATATTTGGGTTTTGTATCAAAAGCGAAAATCTTCAATGTTTATAGAAGAGTTTTGGTTCATTTCTCAGATGAATAGTAATTTAGGATTAGTTATTTAGATTTTTAAAACCCATTTTGCATTTGTAAAATGGGTTTTTATTTGGGGTTAATTATAAGCAAAATTGATTAATTTCATTAGGTGCAGTTTTCCTTTTAACGTTCAATTGATTAAATTAGGTCTTAATCCATTTAAATTTCATGATTAGAAACACGAGTTGGCGTCGATTTCTTATATGGAGACTTCGTAATATCAACAACCAAAGCTTTATTTTAATTTTGAGTGTACTAATTGGTATTGCTTCGGGAATGACTGCACTTATTTTGAAGACAGCCGTTTACCGTGGTCGGGAAATTTTATTGGAAGGAATCAATTGGAGTTATCAGAATTATTTATTTTTCCTTTACCCAATGATCGGGGTCGGACTAACTCTGGCATTTAGAAAATACATTATTCGCGATCTGGCAAAACACAACCTAACATCTCTGTTGCATTCAATATCCCAAAGGAATAGTATTGTGAAATTGCATAAAACCTATTCGTCTATTTTTGGGGCGATAATAACGGCTGGATTTGGTGGTAGTATCGGTTTGGAGTCTCCGATTATTTCTTCGGGAGCAGCTATTGGGTCTAATATGGGGCGAAATTTTCATTTAAATTACAAAGAAATTACACTAATGTTGGCTTGTGGTGCATCTGGAGCAATTGCTGCAATTTTTAATACTCCAATTGCTGCTATTGTATTTGCATTGGAAGTATTGCTGATTGATTTGTCACGCTTTTCCTTAATTCCTTTGCTTATGGCCTCGGTGAGTGGAGCAATAACAACAAAATTGTTTTTGAATGACGATATTTTAATTGAATTTACAATTATACACCCTTTTGCCATACGAGATATACCATTTTTTATCTTATTGGGGATTCTATCAGGAATTGTTTCGGTTTATTTCACCAAAACATTTCTCTGGATTGAAAACCGATTTGAGCAAATTAAATTATTGAGAAACAGAATGCTGATAGGAGGGCTTTCTTTAGGAATAATTATATTTTATTTTCCCGCTTTGTATGGTGAAGGTTATAACACAGTGAAGGCATTGATGGCTGGAAATCTTGCAGAGGTTTTCCGTTCAAGTTTGTTTGAAAATTACACTGATATTTGGTATATGGTAGTCATTTTTATTGGAGCGTTGGTTGTTTTTAAAGTGATTGCAGCCTCAATTACTTTGGGAGCAGGAGGAATTGGGGGGATATTTGCACCCTCTGTATTCACCGGAGCAATGCTGGGTTTTCTGTTTGTGTTTGTTTACAATCATTTTCAATGGGGAGAGCCTCTTTCCGAAAGCAATTTTACGCTGGTTGGCATGGCCAGTGTTTTAGGCGGAGTATTGCATGCTCCATTAACCGGAATTTTTCTGATCGCAGAAATTACGAGCGGATATGAGTTGATTGTTCCTTTGATGCTTTCAACTACAATTTCTTTTATAACAGTGAAGAGTTTACAAAAAGAATCTATTGTTACTACACAATTGGCAAAAAGGGGAGAGCTGATAACCCACAATAAGGATTTGGCAGTTTTACGATTTATGCAACTTTCAAAAGTGATAGAAAAGGATTTGTTAACCATTTCGGAAGATAAGAATTTAGGTGATTTAGTGAAAGTGATATCTAAATCGAAGAGAAATATATTTCCAGTAATAACCGAGGAAGGTTATTTAATTGGAGTGATTCTTCTCGATCAGGTTCGAGAAATCATGTTTAATAATGAGATGTATTCTACCCCAATAAGTAGTTTAATGATTATGCCTCCCGCCTCAATTTCCTTAAGCGATTCTATGGAAAATGTATTGGGCAAATTTAAAAAGACGGGAGCGTGGAACCTACCAGTTTTGGATAAAGGCAAGTACGTAGGATTTGTTTCAAAATCCAAATTGTTTTCTGCTTACCGGCAGCATTTGGTGAATATTACAGCCGACTAACGATCTTAATCGTTATGGTAAATTTGTAATTGAGTTTATAGTTCGATTGATTTACTTTGCTCTTTTTTTTGATTTTGATATATGGAATCTCTCTTCTGAAAATATCTTTTTTGCTTTTTCATGAAATCATTGTGCAATGAGTCAAGATTTTGATGCATTTCTACATAGTGCTCCTTAGAAAAGTTATTGTGTCGATCCATCATTCTTTCCATTTCTTCAAAGAAATCGTTTCTACTGGAATCCCTCGAGAATACATCTTTTTGAAAGAATTGAGAGTCGAAAAAATCTTTAGTAAAGAAATCTTCATTGAAAAATGGATGGTGAAATGATTTGTTGGCTGAACTGTCCCGATTAAATATATTCTCCATTTGTTCCAGCATCTTTTTCCTCATTTGGTGGATATCAGAAAAATTAAAAAATGAAGAGTCTGCAGGAAAATGATAGGTGCTATCAGAAGACCAGCTATAAACATAGGTGGAATCATATCGAATCAAATTGCCATCATCATCGTATTCCTTATTCACTTTAACGTCTTTGTTTTGAGAAAATCCGCTAAGGGATAATAGTAAGATCAAAACAGACAAAATAGATTTTATTTCCATTTCAGTAAATTTTAGTTTTACAATATCACTGTAAATTTACAAAGTGAGCAAATTTATTCCGAGTTAAAATATTTTAAAAAGTATTAAAAAAGCCACTTCAAATTGAAGTGGCTAAGAATGTTATAATGAAATGAGATTATTCCATGTGTTTAAGGTTTACTGCGTACATAATAATAAACAATATTGTGAAGAATCCCATAACTAATGCATTCGTCATTGAGGCTTCAAAGTCTACAAGGATTAAAGGAACAAGTAGCCAGAAAAGATTAACCCCTGAGTACAGATAGAATCCATTCTTTTTTAATTTGAACATCATAAAAATACCAAGTAAACTTAGTATTGCAAACAAAGTGTTGACTCCACTTAACATGCCTAAATTTTGTGACGTTTTTTTAAGTGTTATAATTCCATTCTCAAGACTTTTATAGGCGAATCCAGAATCAATGCCTGCATCTGATAAAGTTTCTAACTGAGTAGTGAACATCTCCATTTGCTTTGGATAGCTTTTTTCAAATGTAAAATACTGGTATATAGTTGCTCCTAGCAGAAATCCACTACCAATAAAGGATAGGATACAAAGAACGGTTAAAAAAGTTGGTCTTTTCTTAGGGATTTCAATAGTTGTTACATTTTCTTCCATGATAGTTTGGTTTTTTAGGGATTATAAAAATTAATTAATTCATTTTTTTAAGGTTGATAGCATAAAGGGCAATAAATAGGATGGTAAATACACTTCCAAATAGGATTCCTATATTCACAAATAAGTTAAATCCAATAAATACAGGAGCTACAAAAAGAAGTAATACCTGAGCTGCTGAATAAATGTAAAATCCAGTTTTCTTTAATTGAAACATCAGAATGGCACCTGTTAAACTGGCTGCATACAATAGACATTGAGCAAGCGAAATTTCAAAGATATGCTCGATTGCTTTTTGTGCAATTTCAAATGCTTGTTCTACAAATTTTTGGGCAAAATCATCATGAACATTATTTAGGGCAGTCTCAAAGAATTCAGGATTGAAAAAATTTTTCATTGGGGACATAATCATCCCAAAAATATTATTTAAAACACCGAAGCCACTTCCAATAAAAGTAAGAATGCACAAAGCTGTTAATAGTCCGGGTCTTTGTTTAGGGTTCGTTTCTATAATTTCCATTTGGTTCGATTTTAGGTTGTTCACAATGTTAAATTTACGATAAATGCTTTAAGTTGTGAAATGAAAATTTAGAATTTAGATTTTATGGGTTAATTGAAAGTTAAGTTGCGATTTTTACAGGATGATTATTGTTTTTATAGGTACATAAGTTTTAGAAGAACGTTATAAGATTAGCTATTTAGAATGATCTGTTTACTATATACTTTATAAATATTCATTTAAGGATGAATAATGCAGGAAATAATTTTTTTAATATGCTGATTTGTCTAATTTTGAACCTGCACTTTCTGAAGTATGTAATTACTATTTTTTGAGGTGCATCATCTTTTCAAGGGGGAATAAGTACTTTATCAGTAAGGAATTATATTCCTTTAAAACACTAACAAATCATTAATTCATTTCGAGTAATTTCGGAAAAAGACAAACAACAATGGAAAGAGATATTCAAATTTTCGACCTTATTGATCAGGAATACCTACGTCAAAAGAATGGTATTGAATTAATTGCTTCTGAGAACTTCGTGAGTCAGCAAGTAATGGATGCAATGGGCTCATGTCTAACAAATAAATATGCTGAAGGATATCCAGGTAAGAGATACTATGGTGGATGCCAGATTGTAGATCAAACAGAACAATTGGCTATTGACAGAGCATGTGAATTATTTGGTGCAGAATATGCTAATGTTCAACCTCATTCGGGAGCTCAGGCAAATGCGGCTGTTTTTTATGCCTGTATGCAACCAGGTGATACTTTTCTAGGATTGGATTTATCGCATGGTGGTCATTTATCACACGGATCTCCGGTAAATCTTTCGGGTACTTTGTACAATCCTGTAGCCT
>JBFFMG010000251.1:0-5610 GCA_041554215.1 Labilibaculum sp. | reverse complement strand
CAAGCTCAACGTTTACAAGAAGGAAAAGATGAGATAAAGGTTTGGGTTCGATATCCGAAAAGCGATCGCGTTTTTATTGGGCAAATGGAAAACATGAGAATTCGTACACCAAAAGGTGAATTCCCATTGTCTGAATTAATCGATTACGAGATTTTACGAGGACCTGTTAGTATACAGCGTTACAATGGATCAAGAGAAATTCGTGTTGATGCGGAAATTATTGATCCAAGTGAACCCGTGCCTCCTATTTTGGAATACATCGAGACCACATTATTGCCAGATTTGGAAGCCAGATTCCCAAGTGTTCGCCCTGAATTTCAAGGTCAGGCAAAAAGATCGGCCGAAGATATTGCAGAGCTAAAGATCTATTTTAGTATTGCTTTCATGTTGATTATTTTTATTGTAATGATTCATTTTAGAAGTTTTACACAAGGAATAATTGTATTGATGATGATTCCTTTGGGGTGGCTTGGATCGGCATGGGGACATGGATTGGAAGGATTTCCGGTTTCGATGTTAAGTGTTTGGGGAATGGTTGCTCTCTCGGGTGTAATAATAAACGATGCTGTGGTCTTCCTGTCCAAGTATAATTCATTAATTGAAGAAGGAATGGAACCTGAACCTGCGGTAAGAGCCACTGGTAAAGCAAGATTTAGAGCCATTATTTTAACTACAATTACAACTTCGGTTGGTTTGTACCCATTAATATTAGAAAATTCATTTCAAGCACAATTCTTAATTCCGATGGCTATTGCTTTGGCTTACGGAGTTTTGATCGGAACCTTATTTATTCTTTTATTCTTTCCAGTATTAATTTTAATATTGAATGATATAAGAAGAATATCGAAGAGCATCTGGGAAGGAAAAGAAATTTTAGCTCGAGATGTTGAGCCTAAGGTTAAGGAGTCAAAAGTAAGTTTGGATTAACAATTATCAATCCCTAATCCTTAAGATTGGGAATTAAATAAAGAACAAAACAAATGATCAGAAAAGTATCATTATTCATAGTTTTCCTACTGTGCTGTCAGTTTAACATGATGGCACAGGAAGAACTAAGTTTGTCCAAAGCCATTGAAGTGGGATTGGAGAACAATTACCAATTAAAAATCTATAGAAAATCGGAAGAGGTTTCTGAATTGAACAATTCGTGGGGAAATGCCGGTAGGTATCCAAGTGTGGCGTTTAATCTTGCTTCTCGCAACGTAATAGATTACAATGAGAATGCAGATTTTAGGAGAAATAGTTTAATTCCGTCATTGGATGTAAACTGGACCTTATTTGATGGCTTTGCGGTGCAAATCCGAAAAGACAAATTTGATGATTTGGCCCAATTATCAAAAGGGAATACGGTAATTGCTGTCGAAAATAAAATTGAACTCATCATTCTTTCCTATTACAAAGTATTGTTAGAGAAAGAGCGTATGGATGTGAATCAGAAAATCATGACTTTATCTTCCGATAGATATGAGAAAGTAAAAGTTGGAAAAGAGCTGGGAAGTTCGGTTACTTTTGATGTTTTGCAAGCTCAAAATGCCTGGTTGCAAGATCGTTCTTCTTTTTTGATTCAGAAAGTGAATTTTAATAATGCTGTTCGCGATTTAAATTTCTTGTTAGGTGTAAAAGAGAGCCAAACTTATACTTTCGCAGATGAGTTTTTACCAGTAAACGAAGAATTCCAGATGGCAACTTTGATGGATAAAATGCTTTCGGAGAACAATACTCTTAAAAATAGATATATTCAGGAAATGCTGTTGAAACGTGATGTTGATATGGCTCGAAGTAATTATTATCCTCAAATATCATTAGGTGCTGGGGTGCAGGGAAATTCAGTAAGAAACAAATTGGATGGACTTGAGGCTGCAACCACTGATTCGCATAATTTTTATGCTAACCTTAGTTTGAATTTTATGATTTTTAATGGAAATTCGAACCGAAGAGCCATGCAAATTGCGAAAATTCAGGAAGAGATGGGGCAGATTGAAACAGAAGATGTAAAGCATACACTGACGAATTTACTGGCTCAACAATTTGAGTTGTACGAAGTTCGAAGAGAATTATATCAGCTTGCCGAAGAGAATTTAGCTGCAGCAGAACTTAACCTGACAATCTCTAAAGATAAATTTGACTCAGGGAGTATTAATTCGTTTAACTACCGAGATATTCAGATCACTTATCAGAATGTAGCTCTTTCACGGGTAAATGCAATTTTTAATCTAATTCAATCGAGAACAGCACTTGTACGAATTACGGGTGGAATCCTAAAATAATAAGTGCAAGGTTTAAAAATATTTGGCCATCAGGATTTTACCTGATGGCCTGTTTTTTTTTACTGCCCAAAATTATCTGGAACCAAAACCGAAACAACCTCGCCAACTACGCAAAGCATCCCGTTTGCAAACAGTTCCGCTTCCACAATTACCTTTCGTTTGCCAATTTCTTTAATTTTGCCTTTTATTTCTAATTCTCCACCAATAGGTGTTGGTTTTAGATATTTTACTTGTAACGAGGCGGTAACACATCGTGGCGCATTTGTGGCGGATAGTTCAATGCCTTGATCTTTTGCCAATGCCAATGCTGCAGATCCAGTTCCATGACAATCTATCAGCGAGGCCAGTAGTCCGCCATAAACAAAACCGGGAATAGCCGTGTGATATTCTTTGGGAACAAAGCGGGTAAGCGTTTCTTCACCGTTCCAAAAAGTTTTAATCTGATGTCCGTGTTCATTTAACCTGCCGCAACCGTAACATTGCGCAAAATGGTCAGGGTAATAATCTTGTATTCCTTTCATTTCAATTTTTTTAGTGCTGTATTTAATGTGATCTTTAGTTTGAAGATACAATAAGATCAATATGATACTACTTTTATGATCTCATTATAAATAAATCATTTGTAGAATTATGTATTTTCTTTTTAACAGATTCGTAATTCAATGCAATTACAAACAAATTAGCACTTGTGAGAAATATTAATTCTTTAAAAAATATTTTCCATTCACCCATTTCAAAATTCTTGCGTTCTATATCATGTAGGGTCATTAAAAAGAGATTGATTTCCAATTATGCACTTAAAATTGCCAATGGACGGGGCAGCAAGTCCAATTGGAGGGTAGAAATTGCCAATGGGCGGGTCGGCAAGTCCGATTGGAGGTGAGAAATTGCCAATGGACGGGTCACACATGCTTCGGGAATACTGTTTATAGAGCTTTCGAATTTTTGTTCGCCAAAAAAAGATATCCTTTACCTCGCAAGGTTTGAATTTTAATGTTTGGATCTTCCGAAAGGTAGTTGCGGATCTTTTTAACGTACACATCCAAGGTTCGGGAATTAAAATAGGAGTCATCGCCCCATATTTTTAGCAGAATATCTTTACGTTGCGCTATTTGGTTGCCTTTACCTGCCAGTAAGTGCAGTAATTCACCTTCTCGGCTCGAAAGTTTAATAATACCCGATGGAGCTACTAATTCATACCGATTTGGGAAATATTTATAGCTTCCCATCTCAATTTTTTCGACAGCATGAGAATCTTTAGCACTTAAATTTTCTGAATTTAAATTATGAATGAGAAGTTGATTTTGTATTCGGGCAATCAATTCTTCAATACTAAAAGGTTTTCTCATATAATCGGTGCCACCCGCTTCGAAACCTTTTACCAGATCTTCAGTTTCAATTTTAGCAGTTAAAAAAATAATTGGGAGCAATGGATATTTGCTCTTCATTTGTTCACAAAGCGAGTAGCCGTCTACATTTGGAAGCATGATATCTAAAACACACAAGTCTGGAGAAAAGTGATTGAAATGCGATAGTACCCGAGCGCCGTCGGTTTCCCAAACTACGTCAAAGTCGCGAAGTAAAAGAGTGTCGTACACTATCTTACCAAGGTTTGGCTCATCTTCAATGTAAAGTATTTTTGTTTTCAAAGGGGCTTATTTTTTAGACAGGCCAATATAATGATTTGCCCGTGTACAATAAGCTTGGATATGTTAAAAGACTTTAAATAATATTAGATGGAAGCATTTGCAATAACTGGAAATTTTAGGGTGAAAATGCAACCGCCACCTTTTAGATTTTCGGCACAAATACTTCCTTTGTGCTGCTGCATCACTAGGCTTGCGAAACTCAAACCAAGTCCAAATCCTTTCACATTGTGCTGATCGCCTGTAGGAATCCTGAAGAATTTATCAAACACCTTGTCAAGGTATTCTTTTGGAATACCCGGACCATTATCTTGCACCGATACAAGTACTTTTTTGTTTTCCTGCCAAAGTTTCAGTTTAATATGAACTTGATCACCTCCATATTTCAGGCTGTTTTCAATCAAGTTTCGAATTACCCCTTCCACATATACTGGATCCATAGCCAAATGAATGCTTTCTTCAGTTTTCTCAAAATCGATCTGTATGTTATGAAAGCTCAATGTATTCATTTTCTGAACTATCTGCAAAATAAATGAGTTCATTTCGGTTTCGGCCTGTTCGATATGATGCTGATGTTTTTCAAGTTTGGAATGATTGAGAACACGTGTTGTTAAATTGTCTAATCGATTCATTTCCATAGATACCATTTCTAAGTATTCGCTAAGTTTTTCGGGATTCATTTGCATCCCAAAACTTCTAAGTGCTTCGAGTGCGGCCTTTGCAGTTGCTACAGGTATTTTTAATTCATGGGTTATGTTGTTGATAAAATCTGAACGAAGCATATTTAGTTTTATTTGCTTTATGTAGCTTCGGAAGGTAAAGAGTAAGGCAAAAGCCGATAAGCTTAACAGAACGATGATAAATATGATTTGGGGTAAAATATTTTTGATGATGTGAATGGTGTAATTTTGGAATCTTACAATCTTGTAATTTTCTTTGTCCAAATAATAATAGGTGGTAATGAAAAAATCTTCCGGATCTAGTGCAGCTTCCCTTTCAACAATAACCCATTTTGGTTTTATATCCAGCTCTTTATTTTTAAGATGAATTTTAAAAAGTTTCTGAGCTAAATTAAAAGAACTTGAATCTTGATAATTCCTTCTTGATGACAAATATTGCCTGTCGAATATTAATTCTGTCGAATAAATCTCACTGAGCATGGAATAAAAATCGATATGTAATTCCTGATAGGGAATGGGTTCTTCTTTTTCGTAGTAGTAAAAAAGACTGTCGAACTGAGTGCTCTGTGCGTATTTATTCAGTACAATTTTTACAAGAGAATCTTTCACCTCTTTCGGCGGATTAAAACCAGTAAATTTAATGGCCGAAACATTGTCTTTATTTTCAATGATGGGTTTAATAAAAAACTCATAGGTTTTCCTCATTTCAATATCGTTGAGGATATTCATATAATCACGCTGAAGACCTCTTTTAAGGTTTGTTTTTTCGCTGTTGTATTGATTTTGTAACCAGTAGGCAACAAACAGGCACAATAATACCTGACTAACCAGCATGATAACTATAATTCGAAACCTCTTGAAAAAATAAGATTTGTTTTTCATGTAACAAAGATATGTGCTTTTGGGAATCCACCTTGTGGTCTTAACCTTAATTAACTTAGCCTTTTGCCAGTATTTATAGTTCCGAAATCAATCGCGTCCTAAACGTTTTAGAGAATAGTCTTTACTATATTCATT
>JBFFMG010000250.1:0-5654 GCA_041554215.1 Labilibaculum sp. | reverse complement strand
TTAAAATTATCGTGAGCCTTCTTTAAAATGTATTCAGGAGCACTTTCTAAAGGCTTCCCCTCAGCAGTGTAGAACGAACAAAGAATATCCAAACAAGGGATTTCCGAGAATGGATTAACAAATGCAGTCTTAAATCTTGGAATTACATACAAATCGCTTGAACCTGCCCCGATATATGAAAACAAACTTGATCCATCAACACGCTCACCAGAAGATAAAATACTATCCAAATGGTTTCTACCTGTGATAATAAAGTTTAATGTTTTCAATTTTCCATCCTCTGCAACGTAACGGAAATTGATCATCCTAACTCCGTTCTCTACTATATATCTTATCAAATCCTCTTTCGTGAATTCTCTACTTGGTTTTTGAAGGAATTGAACCAATATATTTGGATCCATTAAATATTCATCCCTTGTCATAATACGCTTGTTTTAATTTGTGTGTTGTTTCATTAGTTACTGAGGGATAAAATAGTCAAGTTTAAAGTGAATTTCCTAACAGAAATCAGAATTTAGAAACACAGCAGGTCAAAGATCAAAAGACTAGTAAAATCAACACTCACAGCCAATTTAGAGCCTTAAATTAATTCACAAAAAACGTGTTATACAACAGATGTTCGAAAACGTTTTCGAGCAACAAAAACCTAATTTTTCACACCACCCCCAAAAATAACTACCCCAAATCAAATTAAGATTCATTTTTACCCACCTTACTCCCTCAAATAATCTGGTCCTAATCTCAAAGAAAAAGCTTGCACACTAAAACACCCCTTTATCATACACCCAAGGTTCAAAACGTCATTTTTTACAAGCGAAGGGTGTAGTTTTGCGTTTTCTTAGACGGGTTTTTGTCTTTTATCGCCACTACACCCCCTTATTTTTTATTTTACAAACACTAATCCAATTCAATACTGTTTAATAGAAAAGATTTATTCTAATCTTCTGTTTAAAATTTAAAAGATAAATGAATTCCAGAAGGAGCATTCACTAATCTAAAACCATTTCTTCCTTTCACAAAATACACAGATCCATTTGTATAATACTCATTTCCATGATGATAAACCCTATGACAATTATCTGGCACATATGAGAAATACAAAGAGCTTGGTGCATCAACCATAACATATCCAACTTCAGGGTAAAATCTGTAATAATCCCCATTTGAGTAGTAATAATCTCCATAAGTGTGGCGAATTACAACAGGCGCTACAGCAAATCTTAATACTACATTTCCGTAACGATCGTGTCGATAACAATTGTGCCCATGATCATTGTGAAAATTTCTGTAAGTCCGATTAGAATGAACAGCCTTAGGATATTTATAATTTTTATAACGATCTCCAGAATAATGATAAGATTTAGTAGAATAAGAATCCCGATTGCCCTTACTATATTTCCTTGAACCATAAACATCTGCATGTTTATTATGGCTTGAATAATTCTTCTTATTACGATCCCGCTGAGAATATGCACTTTGTTTCTTAGAAGCGCTGGTCTTTTGACGATCCGCTTGAGCAGAGTAATTGCTCTTATTGTATTTTACCTTTTTATCCGACTCTCTTAAACGAGTTGATTTGGTAGGCTCTTCATAACGAGTCTTATCATTTTGATTTGATCTGCGCTGAGCCGAAACACTTGAAGTAGAAACTGCGATAGCTGAAACCAATACTATACTGGCGGTCAACTTATATAAACTAGATTTTCTCATGGCATTTTGTTTTTAATGTATAAACTAAATAGCCCTTTCGTGTATACTGATTTAAAAATCCTCTCTACACTCTTGTATGGCTTTCAATATTGTCCTCCTTACATGGAGACGAATCCTAAAACAATCAAGTACCGGTATACTTTGACTGAATAGAAGCAAAGCCTGTGCCAAAAATTCAAAATGCACCAATTCTCAATAAAATCGATGCATTCAAGCTTCCATAAATTATGGAAATAAAGAATCTCAATCGATACTAATTTAAATTTATTGGATCTTTAACCTGATGTCTTTTTGAAGCTCTATCGGTAAAACTTCGCTTATCCGGTCGAATTAAAACCCGCAACGACTGATCGGATGTCCAGTAATTCCACACCCAATTGACCAAAATAAAGAAGCGATTCTTAACACCAACAATTGCCATTAAATGAACAAACAACCATAGGATCCACGCCAAAAAACCTTGCATTTTAACTCCAGGCAAATCAGCAACAGCTAAATTCCTACCAATTGTCGCCAAAGATCCTCTATCCTTATAATGAAAAGGCTTCATGCTTTTTCCCTGTTGAATATTTATGAGGTTTTTACCCAAAACTGTGGCCTGTTGTAAACCAACCTGTGCAACCTGCGGGTGACCATTTTGATAATCACCTTCCTGCTGAAGAGCCAAATCTCCCAATGCATACACATTGTTTAAGCCACTTACCTTATTATACATGTCAACCCGAACTCTTCCTCCACGACTTGCGGCAATCTCCGAAATTCCTTTAATAGGATTAGCCACAACTCCTGCAGCCCAAACCAAAGCGTATGAATAAAATTCTTCACCATCAGCCAATTTAATCTTGAGTCCGTCGTAATCGGCAACACAAGCGTCTGTTTTAACAATCACACCCAATTTCTCCAAATAGCTTTTTGCTTTCGCGGATGCTTTTTCCGACATGCCGCTCAACAATCTGCTCGATGCCTCGAACAAATACACATTCATGAGTGAAAAATCCAATTCAGGGTAATCTTTTGGTAGAATCTCATTTTTCATTTCGGCCAAGGCGCCAGCCAACTCAACACCTGTAGGACCACCGCCCACCAATACAATATTCATGTAGTTAGCGGCTTTTTGCGGATCAGATTCATTCAATGCCTTTTCGTAGTTACGTAGAATTGAATTACGCAGAAAAATTGCTTCGGAAACCGATTTCATAGGAATTCCAAACTCCTCAATGTTCTTATTCCCAAAATAATTGGTATCTACACCAGTAGCCAGCACCAAATGATCGTATTTTAACGAGCCTAAACTTGTATATATCTCTTGTACATTAGGATTCACCTCCAATAATTCAGCCATTCTAAAATGTACATTTTTCCGTTTCTGAAAAATCTTCCGCAAGGGAAAAGCAATAGAACTTGGCTCCAAACCCGAGGTTGCCACCTGATAAAACAAAGGCTGAAACTGATGAAAATTATTCTTATCAATCAAAACTACCTGATACTTTGTATTCACTAATTGGCGTGCAAGCTTTAAACCCGCAAAACCGCCACCAATAATTACAATTCTGGTTTTTCCATTTTCGGGAATGTGCTTAATCGTATCCATATTTTTTCTAATCTTTTAGTATTCTATTTAGACTATTTTTTTCACCAAAAAACTTCTTTTGGGAATTTCGGATTCCTTTATCCTCTACAAAATAAAGAATTAATTCTCTAATATTCTAATTAGCCCAAATCTTCAACCGTTTTCGTAAAAAATATTTTTAAATAAACACAAAAAACCCGAAATATGATTGATTCATATTTCGGGTAATACGGTAAGATTTTTTCCGTTTATTTTATTTCTTAGCTGCAACAACCGACATCTCAACTAACAATTCCGGTCGTGCCATGCGAGCCTCTACACATGCACGTGCCGGCTGATAGCCATCTACAACCCATGCATCCCAAACTTCATTCATAGCAGCGAAATATTTCATATCGCGAACATATATTGTCACCGACAGGATATGTTTCTTATCTGATCCTGCTTTCTTTAATAATTCTTCTACTTTCTCAAGTGTGGTTACCGTTTGCTCCTTAATATCTGCATTAGCATCTTTTGCTGTTTGTCCGCAAAGATAAATTGTGTTTCCATGCTCAACAATACGGCTCATTCTTGGAGTCGAATCAATTCTTTTGATTGTCATTTTGATAATGGTTTAAGTTATTTTGTTGGGCGAAGGTAAGAATTATCAGAAAACAAGAAACAGTTATCAACTATCAGTAAATAATTACAAAAAAATGCCGTTCCAAATGAATGAAACGGCATTAATATATAAGAATTAATCTTTCTTACTTCATACTGGCAATGCGATCTTCTAAAACCTTGATTTTAGCTTCGGCATCGGCCATTTTCTTTTTCTCGATTTCGATTACATTAGCCGGTGCATTGTTTACAAAACGCTCGTTGCTCATTTTCTTCTGAACCGAAGTAAGGAAGCCTTTGGTATATTTCAATTCTTCTTCCATTTTCTTCAATTCTTCCTCAACATCGACCAAGTCGCCCAAAGGAATAAAATATTCAACAGCATTTACAATGAACGACATTGCGCCAGTCATTTCTCCGTTTGCAACAGTAATATCGGTAAGGTTACACATTTTAGCCACCACACAATCGAAAGAAGCATCGTAATTGTCTCCCTTCAATTTGTAATTCATTTCTAAAACTTCCTTAAAAGCGATGTTTTTTTGCTTACGGATATTACGAACGGCTACAATCACTTCTTTCACCTGCTCGAACTTGGCTAACAAATTAGCGTCATATGAATCTGGCTTAGGCGTTACTGAAACCATAATGCTCTCCTCATCAGTACGATCGGCAAGTAACTGCCAGATTTCCTCTGTTAAGAAAGGCATGAATGGGTGCAACAACTGCATCAACTTCTCGAATAAAACGACAGTAGAATCGAATGTTTTTTTATCGATTGGTTGCTGATAGGCAGGCTTCACCATTTCCAAATACCAAGATGAAAACTCATCACGGAAAAGGGTATAAACAGTCATTAATGCTTCGCTGATACGATATTGCTCGAACTGCTCGTTCAAAGCTTCCATGGTGTTGTTTAAACGCGCATGGAAAACCTCTGTCGCCAATCGGGCATATTCTGGTTGCTCGATATCGGCAACTTCCCAACCTTTTACCAAACGGAATGCATTCCAGATTTTAGTCGTGAAATTACGTCCTTGTTCAGGTAAGTTTTCGTTGAAAAGCAAATCGCCTCCAGCAGGAGAACAAAGTAACATACCCACACGAACACCGTCGGCACCATATTTAGCAATCAGGTCTAACGGATCAGGCGAGTTACCCAATGATTTTGACATTTTACGACCTTGCTCATCACGAACAATACCCGTTAAATATACATTAGAGAATGGCTTTTCGCCTCGGTACTCATAACCTGAAATTACCATTCGGGCAATCCAGAAGAACAAGATATCTGGTCCGGAAACTAAATCGTTAGTTGGATAATAGTATTTGATTTCCTCATTTTCAGGATTACGAATACCATCGAATACAGAAATAGGCCACAACCATGAAGAGAACCATGTATCCAGTACATCCTCATCCTGACGTAAATCTTCCGCTAAATATGCTTTTCCTGTTTTTGCTGTAGCTTCAACAAGAGCTTCTTCTATTGATTTGGCTACTACAAATCCACCTTCGGGCAAGTAGTAAACCGGAATGCGTTGTCCCCACCATAACTGACGGGAAATGCACCAATCCTTCACATTTTCCATCCAATGACGGTAGGTGTTCTTGAATTTTGGTGGGTGCAATTTAATATCGTCGTTCATTACATGCTCGAGAGCTGGCTTCGCCAATTCTTTCATATTTAGGAACCACTGCATACTCAATTTAGGCTCGATTACTGCATCGGTACGTTCCGAGAAACCTACTTTGTTCACGTAATCTTCTA
>JBFFMG010000249.1:0-5663 GCA_041554215.1 Labilibaculum sp. | reverse complement strand
GAATTTTCTTTTCTATTTTTTAATTCATAAGTATAGCTAGCTTTCTTTTTGCCTTTCTCCGAAAATAAAATTTCGAAATTCCCGGCTTTTGTTCCTTTTTCAATAAGCAGATTTACAAACAAATAATTAGGTTTATCCGTCTTTATTATGCCGTCAATTGCAACCCCCGGATAATTTAGCGAAACATCGTAATGCGAAACATTTTCACCATGAATCAACAGCTGCAAGTCTGAATTTTTCATATCCACCCACCAAAACATAGGTTCCACTCTTTCAATTTTCAACTTTTCAGCTAGAGAGCTCATGCTAAAAAAAGAAACCATTAGTAAAGAAATCAAAGAAGCTTTCATTTTATTTATATTAAGGCCATTATATAATTTCAGGATAAAAGAAATTCCCTTATCCTGAACTATTCATTATATTTATTTAATCGTGCTCGACAACCAAACTGCTAGATTTTTCGATCACATATTCGTCGTCAATAATAAAAATGGAAATATTATCACCCTCTTCGTTGATAACACCAACACCTTCTTCAGAAACTCTAACATTCAACAGATTACCTCTAAATCGAACTTTAAATGAATAAGATTTCCATTCCTTAGGAATTAAAGGCTTGAATACTAATTGTCCGTTTTGAACTCTCATTCCGCCAAAACCTTCCACAATCGACATCCAGGTTCCAGCCATACTTGTGATATGTAAACCTTCGTGTACTTCCATATTGTAATCATCAATATCTAAACGGGAAGTTCTTAAGTACAGATTGTAAGCTCCTTCAATATCACCAATTTTAGCAGCTAAAATTGAGTGAATACAAGGAGAAAGAGATGATTCATGAAGAGTTCTTGGCTCGTAGAAATCGTAATTTTTCTTGATTGTTTCTTCGTCAAACTGATCTTCGAATAAGTAAACGCCTTGCAAAACATCAGCTTGTTTAATAAAACATGATCGCAGAATTCTATCCCATGACCAATGCTGATTTATTGGGCGAACCTTAGGATCTAAATCCGCTGCCAAAATTTGTTCTTTATCTAGATAGCCATCTTGCTGCAAGAAAACACCTGTTTTCTCATCAACCGGATAGTACATATTATCTATAATATCATTCCATTTTGTAGTTTCTTTTACAAAATCGAATTTTAAATTGGTCATGATTTCAGCAAAACGAGAAGAATTGGTTTCCTTCACATAAGCCATAGCTTCCTGAGTATATTTCATACACCAATTCGCAATAGTACTTGTGTACCAATTGTTATTGATGTTATTTTCGTACTCGTTAGGCCCAGTAACACCAAGCATCACATATTTCTTCTTTGCTTCGGAGTAATTAACTCGCTGGCTCCAGAATCGTGAAATACCAATTAAAACATCCAAACCAAATTCTGCTAAATAATCTTTATCATCGGTGTGACGGATGTAGTTGTAAATCGCAAAAGCAATGGCTCCATTACGGTGAATTTCCTCGAAAGTAATCTCCCACTCGTTGTGGCACTCTTCCCCGTTCATTGTCACCATCGGATACAAAGCGGCACCATTGGTAAATCCTAACTTTGCTGCATTCTCGATTGCCTTTTGCAAATGTTTATGACGATAAATCAACAAATTACGGGTCACCTCAGGTTTGGAAGTACTCAAATAGAAAGGCACACAATAAGCTTCGGTATCCCAGTAAGTTGATCCACCATATTTCTCACCTGTAAAACCTTTTGGTCCAATATTTAATCTCTCATCTTCACCAGTATAAGTCTGATTCAATTGAAAGATATTAAAACGAATGGCTTGTTGAGCGGCAATATCACCTTCAATAACAATATCACTGTTCGACCATTTCTCGGCCCATGCAGCAACATGCTCGTTCAAAAGAGAATCATATCCTTTTTCGTAAGCTCCTGAAACTACTTTTTTGGCATCATTCGATATAGTTGCCTTATCATGATTTAAGGAACTTAAAACACTTGCATACTTATATAGAGTATGCTCTTCGCCTTTTTTAACTTCAAACTCAACCGTATTGGATACGTATTTAGCCTCTTCCTTTATTGTAGGATTCAAATTAAGCTTTTTTCCATCTTTGTATACGTCATATTTCATTCCTATACAAACATGAAAATCTAACTTCTTAGTTTTGGCGGTAACAAAACCTTCTCCAATACAGGATTTGCAGGTTAATACATCCCAAAACTTCTCATCGTAGTTTGAATCCTCGTTAGCAACATCTGCATCAAGATACGGGTTGAAACTAATTTGTCCATCAAAATTTAAAGCTGTAACTGAATAACGAATTACTCCAACTTCGGATGTCACAATACTTAAAAAACGTTTTGCCTCAACCTTAATTTGGTTTCCATTCGACATTTCGGCAACAAAAGAACGAATCAAAACACCTTCCTGCATATTTAATGTGCGAACAAATTCGCTCACTTTACATTTTGCCAGATCAAGCATTTCGCCATTGATTTTCACATCAATTCCGATCCAGTTTGGCGCATTTAATACCTTGGCAAAATATTCAGGATAGCCGTTTTTCCACCAACCAACTCTGGTCTTATCAGGATAATAAACACCAGCGATATAAGTTCCTTGTAATGTTTTGCCCGAGTAAGTTTCTTCAAACATGGCTCTTTGTCCCATGTTGCCATTACCAAGACTAAATATGCTTTCAGATGCGCGATGATTTTCAGGTTTGAATCCTTCCTCGATAATGCACCACTCATCATGTTTTAAATATTCATTCATGTTGATTTCCTTTTAAAAATAATCCTACCTATTTCCCTTAAAAGTTTAATTGACTTATGGAAAACCCTACAAAACCAGGAACAACGATATTCGCTTTCCCCAATACATCAGGCGAACCAATTCCTACACACTTCATTTTACCATTAATGGCGGCTTCTACTCCTGCTTCAGCATCTTCAAAAACAACACATTCAGACGGCCTTACTTTAAGAAGCTCTGCTCCTTTTAAAAACACTTCCGGATCTGGTTTTGCATTGCTCACATGAGTTCCATCAACAACTACATCAAAATAATCGGTAAGTTGCAACTGATTCAAAATAGTCATCGCATTTTTACTCGCTGATCCCAAGGCAATTTTCACTCCATTGGATCTAAGTTCTGCCATAAATTCTTTCACACCTGGAAGAATTTCTTCAGGAGTCATTTTCAATATGTACTCCAAATAGTTTTTGTTTTTCTTATCGGCCAATTCCAGTTTAGTTTCCTGATCAAGTTCAACTCCTCCAATCGAAAGAAGAATATCCAAAGAGGTCATTCGGCTAACGCCTTTCAATCTCTCATTATCTTCCTCGGTGAAGTCAAAACCTAACTCATTTGCTATACTTTTCCATGCGATGTAATGATACTTCGCCGTATCAACCACTACTCCATCTAAATCAAAAATACATGCACTAATTGTTCCCATTTCAAACAAATATTATTAATTAACAGCTTTATTTTGCTTAACGAAAGTGACAGAAATTGCCCCTAACAACATTGATACTCCAGCGATGACCATAATGTAAATTGCCTCACCGTGGAAAAAGTATCTTAAAATCTCACCAGCAATTATTCCACTAATAATTTGAGGTCCAGCGATTGTGAAATTGAAGATTCCCATATATACACCCATTTTATCCGCAGGTAAAGAATCAGACAAAATAGAGTATGGCATCGCTAAAATTGCAGCCCATGCTATTCCTACACCTACCATTGGGATCATCCACAAAGCAGCACTTGATGGTACATCAACTTCAGTTATTAAAAGATTTAAATGAATTAAATCGCCTCCGCTAAATAAGTAAGTTGACAAGAAACCTAAGCCTCCTAAAAGCAAGGCTAAGGAATACACAGTCTTTCGACCAAATCGATTCGCCAACCGGGACATTAAAATTGAAAATATCGCAGCAAACAGACTATAGCCTGCAAACAGAATACCAACCCAATCTCCTGCGTCCTGAAACGATTCTGATTTTACATCAGTAATTGAACATCCCCAAGAATGCTGCGCCAAAGCGTAAGTTGTATAAACCCACATCAAATAAAGCGAAAACCACGAAAAGAACTGTACAACCGCTAATTGCATCATTGTTTTTGGAGTTTCTTTCAACAATTTAAAGAATCCAAGTAAAGTACCTTTTTTCTTTTTCTCCTTTGAAACAACTTCCAAACCTTTAAAGTCTGCATATTCTTGTGGTGGATATTCCTTTGTTCGGAAAACTGTCCAAAGTACTGATAACAGCAACATACCACCACCAATATAAAAAGACCAGATAACCGAAGAAGGTACTCCTCCATCAGGGTCAACATTACTAACTCCCATTACATTGGTTAAAACAAATGGCAAAATAGATCCCAAAACGGCTCCTGTATTAATCAGAAAACTTTGGATTGAATATCCTGCATTTCTTTGTTCTTCCGGAGTCATATCTGCAACAAGTGCTCTAAAAGGTTGCATCGTAATATTAAATGATCCATCCATTAATGCAAACATAACAGCCCCAAACACAAGTGGTGGCATAATTTTAATTGCAATACCTGCATTTGGCATTAAAAACATGGCAAAAGCTGCAATAATAGCACCTCCCAAAATGTATGGACCTCTTCGTCCAAAACGATTCCATGTACGATCACTTGCTCCACCAACAATTGGTTGAACAATCAATCCCATAACCGGGGCTGCCAACCAAAATAGAGATAAGTGATGCAAATCTGCTCCTAAACTAGATAACACACGACTTACGTTTGCTCCTTGCAAAGCAAATCCCATCTGAATTCCTAAGAATCCGAAACTCACGTTCCAGATTTGCCAAAAACTTAAGCGAGGCTGTTTTTTCATTTGTTAGTTAATTATGTCCTTCCAGTGAATGGCTTGACGTTTTTAATTACAATCGTAAACTGTTCTTTTTATGACACGTAAACATACACATCAGATTCCTCAACAATGAGCAATTCAATAAACAATTCTTTTTAATAAAATTTTGGAAAAAATAGATCCTGATACAAATCACATTAATTTGTGTTGTAAAGGACTAACTTAGTTATCCAACACAATATACGTGCTAAACAAATAGTAGATCTGTCTAATTTCCATCATTTTATCCGGAAACGAGATCATATTAATAAGGAAGAAATTTAAATAAGTCGGAATAGAGGTTTCCCTCCACGGTCAAAAGTAGAAAAAAAAATACAATATGTCAAAATCCAAATTTAACAACAACACCGAAAACCCAGTTGATATAGGCTTAACAGCCTATATCAAACGTTTGCAACGAAATCTAAAAAAAATGCATTATTTACTAAAGAAAGATGTCTATAAATGTAATTATTACAAATCTTACTACTTTTCAGGCATAAAAAAAGTTGCCCGAAGCAACTTTTCATACCTGTAGTATATAATATTATATCTTTCTGGTTGATCCTCTTACGATCAAACTGGTTTTAACCACTTTTGTTACTGGCTCGTAATCCATTTCTCCGGCAGAAATTCTTTCAACAAGCAAGTCTGCCGCTTTCAAACCAATATCAAAGCCATGCTGTTCAAGAGTGGTTAATGATGGATCGGTAATTCGGGAAACTACCCCATCGGTAAACCCAACAATAGAAATATCTTCAGGAACTCTTAATCCTAGCTTTTTCACCATTAAAAGCGCACCGGCAGCAGT
>JBFFMG010000248.1:0-5677 GCA_041554215.1 Labilibaculum sp. | reverse complement strand
TGTTTCGTTACATACATAACCATCCAAATTATTTTATGAAATTAAGGCTGACAATATAATGTCGGCTTTTTTTATGGATTGCTGTTAAAGTTTTTTATTTGGAATAGTTCTATATCTTAGAGTGAATTGTATTTTTATTATGATTCGACTCAACTTGGGTCTCATATTTGTAGTTGAATAATTATCGAAATAATAAATAGTACGAATGTTAAATAAGTCATCGTGAAAAAAATACTACTTCTAAGTCTGCTTGTTTTAGTAATTCATATTGCAAATGCACAGAAAAAATACGATAAACTTTGGAAAGAAATTGAAAGCCTTGAGTTAGAGGGTAAATTTCAATCTGCAAATGAAATAGTAGGAAAAGTATTGCAGAAAGCAAAGCAATTAAACCAGGGTGATCAAATTGTAAAAAGCTTTATCTATAAATCAAAATTTACTTTGCTTCTTGAAGAAGAGGCTCAGTCTAAAATTATTTCGGAATTGGAATCTGAAATTAAGGAGTCCGATTTCCCGACAAATGCAATCTTGGAATCCATTTATGCTGAGTATCTTGAACAATATTTAGAACGGCATCGTTATAAAATTCGCAAGCGAACTAAAATGGAAGGCGAATCACAGTCTGATGATTTTGAGAAATGGGATATCAATACACTAATATCGCAAATAGCCCGGCATTACGACCGATCTATTTTTAACTTCAGTGGACTCAGGAAAATTTCGATTAACGAGTTTCAAGAAGTTTTAACACACAGTAAAACCTCTCACAAGTTTCGTCCTACTTTATATGATTTTTTAGTTCACAGAGCTCTTGAATTCTATCAAGCAGATAAATGGGATGCGGGCAGGCCTAAGGAGAAATTTATTTGTAACAATCCAGTTGTTTTTGCACCCACTCAGCAATTTATTCGGGAATCATTTTATACAATAGATAGTATTTTTTCGAATAGGAATGTTCTAAAATTGTATCAGCAATTAGAATCTTTTCATCAATCATCAGACACTACTGCTTATGTAGACGTGGTATTGGAACGCTTACAATTTGCAAAACAGAATGGAGTTGTAAAAAATAAGAACAGCTTATATCGCGAAGCCTTACTTCAACTCTCGAAACAGTATGAAAACCATGAATCTTCAGCAATAATTGATTATCAGATTGCCAATTTTTATTTTGAAACCAGCGAACAAAGAAATGCCAAAAACGATTCTGTACTAAAAGATTATAGGATCAAGGCCTTGCACATTTGTCTTAAAGTACTTACAAATTTCCCTAATTCTGATGGTGGAGTACTTTGCACCATCCTTAAAAATAAAATTGAACAGCAATCCATATCCATTGAAACGGAAAAATATATTGTTCCTGATAAACCATTTTTGGCTCAGGTAAGGTTTAAAAGTGCAGATAGTTTATACGTCTCTGCGTATCGTGTTCCTATAAATTATCTTGAAAATAAAGCTTACTATAAAAAGGACAGCCTTGCTCTCGAAGTGATTAAAAACAAGGATCTAGAACAATCTTCATTTCATAAATTGCAAGCGAAGAAAGATTTTTATGAATACACTACGGAGATTGATTTACCGAGTCTACCAATTGGAACTTATCTTCTGGTTGCCTCAAAGGAGAAATCAATAAAATCATTAAATCAAATTTACAGCTACGATTATATCAGTGTCACCAACTTGTCAATGCTTACCGTTAGTCGGGATAAACATCTTGTAATCAAGATACTGAACAGACTATGTGGGAATTCTGAAAAAAATGTTAAGTTGGTTGTGACGGATAAAAATGGGCAGGTTGAAAGGGGAAAAACAAATGTAAATGGTGAATTCCAGATAAAAAAAGACAAAGAATACGATAATCTTAAAATAGAAGTCATTCAGAATCAGGACACTTTAGTAAACAAAAAAGAATTTTTGAGTTCAATTCGTAAAAAAAGCAATAAGAAAGGCAGTGATGAGCACATAGCAAAAATGTATTTGTACTTGGATAGAAGCATTTACCGACCAGGACAAACGGTATACTTTAAAGGATTGTTGGTTGAAAATAAAGAGGGAAAATCAAGTGTTGTTCCCAATACGTATACATCCATTTGTATTTTAGATGCTAATTATGAAGAGATCAAAGAATTTCGGCTAAAAACGAATAAATTTGGTTCTGTGTATGGGGAATTTAAATTGCCGCGCAACATACTGACAGGCGAATTTACCATCGAAATGGATGAAGATTATGGCAGTGATGAGGAAGACGAAGATTCTTACTACGATAATCCTGATGATGTTGAAATGGCAGAAGTGACTTTCTCTGTTGAAGAATACAAGCGCCCAAAGTTTGAAGTGAAATTTGATGAAATAACTGAGAACTACAGAATAGGAGATAGTATTAAAGTCAAGGGATTGGCAAAAGCCTTTTTAGGATCTGCCATTTCAGATGCAACAGCAAAATATACCATTTCGAGAGAAGTGAAGCCAGATTGGACTCGTAATTTTTATGGAAGTGCTGCTCAAATTATAGAAACAGGTACAACACAGACCGATTCTGAAGGGAAGTTTATTCTTAATTTTCGGGCTGTTCCTGATTCTTTATTGGCAGAGTCTAATATAACCGTATTTATTTACACTGTAGAAACTGATATTACAGATAGCAACGGAGAAACCCGAAGTGCTTCACAAACAGTGCGTGTTGGCTATCACAACTTGGAAGTTAATGTGCTACTTGGCAGCAAGCTAAACAGTAATGTTCCTCAGAAGATTAAAATAAATACAATGAATTTAAACAACCAAACGGTTGATGCTGAGGTTCAGGTATCCATTCATAAATTAATAGGAGCTAATAGAGTATTGCGAAAGAAACCATGGGAACTGGTTGAATTGCAGTCCATTCCTAAAGAAAAATACATAGAACTTTTTCCCAATGAGCCTTATGATAGCATAGATATAAAGAAACATTGGGAGTGTGGGAGAAAAGTATTTTCAAAAAGATTAAATGCATCAGAAGTAAAAGAGTTCACCTTAACAAATCTTCCTGATTGGGAGTCGGGATCGTACAAGATAGAAGTTATAGGAATAGATGATTTTAAAGATACCGTGCATGTAAACAGACAGTTTGACGTGTATCATCCTGCCGAAAAAATTCTTTCCGATCATCAAATGTTTGAATATGAAATTGTCAATTCCGATTTCAAGAAAGATCAATTCGTTGATCTTAAATTAAAAACTGCATGTAAGGAACTGAACGTTAATTTGGAAGCATATTACCAAGGAGAGTTGGTTTATAACGAGATTGTTTCTATTTCAAAAGGACAGACCATTGCAAAAATACCGGTATCCGAACAATACAAAAACAAGTTGGATGTAAGTCTTTACTTTGTAAAATTCAATAGCTTATATACCAATCAATTCTCAGTAAATTTTAAGGAGGTAGAGAGGGAGCTTACAATTGAGACGCTAAGCTTCAGAAACAAGTTGCTACCCGGTAAAAAGGAAACATGGAGTTTTAAAATCACAAATTCAGATCAGAAAAATGCAGATGCAGAAGTTCTTGCCTCCATGTATGACACTTCACTCGATCAGTTTAAAAAACATTCCTGGTCAGCAGATGTCGGTTTTAGAAAATTCAATTATTCTTATGCGCCAAGAGTAAACAGCAGTGATTTTTTCGGAACAGTTGCATTCAAAAAATTCAATTCATTTTATAGAAACAGTCCAATTTTATATTTAAAAAATTATCACAAACTGGAATGGTTTGGTTTTAATTTTGGTTCCAGTGATTACTCAAACAAAAGATACCTAAACAGACTTTCCTCCAGTCTGAAAAATCCAAAGCACGAAGAAGGCAATATTAATGGACTTGTTTTAAGTGATGAAGATGGTTTGCCAATTCCTGGAGTATCAGTAATAATTAAAGGCACTAACATTGGAACAACAACAGATATTGATGGGTTTTACGCTATTAATGCACCCATTGGATCAGAACTCGTATTTAGTTTTGTTGGCATGCTAAGCCAATCAATGTCAATTACAAAGCCGGGAACATACAATATGGCCATGACCAGTGAATCATTAGCATGCGATGAGGTAGTGGTGACGGCTATGGGTGTTCAAAGAACGAAGAAATCTCTTTCAGGTTCTTTTGCAATTGTAAATGGAACAGAGGATTCTGAAAATATACTAATGTCGCTGCAGGGAAGAGTTGTCGGGATTCAAATTCAAGAAGAAAGCGAAGATTGTGAGGATAGTCCTAAAATTACCATTCGAGGAATTAGTTCTGTTGCGGGTAGTCAGCAAACAATGTTTGTTATTGACGGTGTAATTATGGATTCTGAAATTGGAGCTCAACTTTCCCCCAACGAAATTGCAGACATTTCGGTACTGAAAGGTGCTTCGGCAACTGCCTTATATGGAGCCAGAGCTGCGAATGGTGTGGTGGTTATTAGCACAAAGAAAGGTTTGGAAGCCTTAGCTCAGGTAGAGACAAGAAGTGATTTAAAAGAAACCGCTTTTTTCTTCCCTCAATTAACAACTAATGATAAGGGTGAGGTAATCTTTAGTTTCGACTCTCCACAAGCATTAACCCGATGGAGACTAATGCTTTTAGCTCATAACAAATCGGTAGATGTGGGAACGCTCGAAAGAACTGTTGTAACGCAGAAAAATATCAATGTAATTCCTAATGCACCTCGCTTCTTAAGAGAAGGTGATACGATTACATTTAGTGCCAAGATTAGTAACCTTACCAAAGAGACATTGGCAGGTGTGGTTGCTTTGCAATTAATTAATGCCGTAACAATGGAACCAATTGGTAACGATCTGATTTCTTTTAAGGCGACAAAGAATTTTACCATTTCAGCCAAAGGAAATTCGTCGGTAGCATGGATTTTAAAGATTCCCAAAGGGATACCAGCCATACAATACAAAATTGTCGCAAAATCAGGAATGCACAGCGATGGAGAATCGAGTATTTTACCCGTTCTTTCCAATAGAGCTTTAGTAACAGAAGCGAGATCTCTATGGGTTCCGGCAGGAAAATCAAAAGAAGTACAATTCCCAAAATTAAAACAAGTTAGTTCGCAAACTCAGGAAAACCATCAATTCACGCTAGAGTATACCTCTAATCCTGCTTGGACCGCAATTAAATCTTTGCCTTACCTGATGGAATTTCCTTTTGAATGCGCCGAACAAACTTTCTCACGCTTTTATGCAAATGCTCTTGCCGAGGATATTCTTGATAAAAATCCTGAAATAAATGAGGTTTTTGCTAGTTGGATAAACAACAAAACACTTGTGTCGCCTTTGGAAAGCAACGAAGATTTAAAATCAATTCTTATTTCAGAATCTCCGTGGCTAAGGGATTTACAAAACGATAAAGAAAATAAAGCCAGCTTGGCCAATTTGTTCGATATCGAAAAAGTTAAAGAGCAGCAATTACAGGCAATTAGTAAACTTAACGAGTTGCAATTATCGTCAGGTGGATTTCCTTGGTTTTCAGGGGGTCGGGAGAATAAATTCATTACCCAACATATTGTTGCGGGTATAGGTCATTTGCAGAAACTAAATGTTGATTGCGAATACCAAAACAAACTGACTCATTTGTTGAAAAAGGCATTGGATTATTTAGATTCTGAGTTTGTGCGTCAATACGAACAAAACGATAAACTATCCTTGCATTCAAAGGTCTACA
>JBFFMG010000247.1:0-5686 GCA_041554215.1 Labilibaculum sp. | reverse complement strand
GCAAAGGAAGGATTACTTGAACAAAAAGTTTCCATACAAACCAAATTATACAATGTTGAGATAAAGGGAGAAACCAAAAGTATTTGTATTCATGCCTGTCCAATTTTCAATTCCGATCAACAAATTACTCATATCATTGAATATTTTATAGATATCACAGAACAAAATATTTTGCATGATCAAATTGAGAACCAAACCATTGATCTTGAGAGCGCTATATTAGATCTTTCAAAACTAAACAATGAATTAATAGAAACTACCAACAAGTACAAATCATTATTTGAAAACTCACCAGAATCTTTATGGGAGGAAGACTTTACTGTTTTAATAAAGAGTGTCGAAAACCTAAAATCAAAAGGAGTAAATAATTTCAGAAAGTATTTTGATGAAAATCCAGAAATATTAATAGAATTGGCTCAACAAGTAATTATTGTAGATGTTAATCAGGCTACGGTTAATTTATACAAAGCTAAGTCTAAGGAAGATTTAATTGGAAATTTGCCAAAAACTTTTTTACCTGAATCCCTTACTGTTTTTAAGGAAGAGTTATTGGCTATAATCGACGGTGAAAATTCATTTTCTAAAGAGGCTAAAGTAAAAACTCTTGAAGGAGATGTTGTTGATGTAATTATTAAACTGTTTTACACTAAAAATGGTCCTAAATACACTGCATACGTATCAACATCTGATATAACTACCCGCAAAAAGATAGATGATGCATTAAAACAAAAAAATAATGAATTCATTCAATTAAATGCCGAACTCGAAAGTGCAAACAAAGAATATGAAACCTTAAATAATGAATACAAAACAATAAACGATAAAATTCTTAAAACCAATATCGAACTCGAAGAGGCGAAAGAGAAAGCAATTGAAAGCGATCAGCTAAAATCTGCTTTTTTAGCAAATATGAGTCACGAAATTCGGACTCCTATGAATTCAATCATTGGATTCTCTGATTTATTAGGTGAACCTAATCTTTCGGAGGAGAGAAGATATAAGTTTTTGAAATTAGTCCAATCGAGCAGTGGACACTTACTGCGAATTATTGATGATATTATTGATATTTCAAAATTAGATTCGAATCAACTAAAAATTAATAAAAAATCGTGCAAATTAAATGAATTGCTTTATGAAATGGAAGAATCACAAAGCATGCTTAAAATAATAAATGCCAAGAGTAATATTTCACTAAAATTAAACATCCCTCCCAACACCGAAAATATAAACATAATTTGCGATCCAACCCGATTTCGACAAATTCTTTACAACCTCGTATCTAACGCCTATAAATATACAAAACAGGGATTTGTTGAAATTGGCTATTCCATTTTGAATGCAGATTCGATGGTTCAGATATACGTAAAAGACACAGGTTTCGGAATTAAACAAGATATGTTTCAACTAATATTTGAGAGATTCCGACAAATTGAAAACAAACACTTACAAGAAGGAACCGGCATTGGTCTAAGCATTACAAAAGGTTTGGTTCAACTTTTGGGTGGGGAAATTTGGCTTGAATCAAAGATTGATTCAGGAAGCACCTTCTACTTCACAATTCCAATATCGGAACAAAACAAACCCGTTTACACTGAAGCTAAAAGTAAGCCTACACATTTTGATATAAATTTATCGCAATGTATTATTTATATCGCTGAAGACGATATTTCCTCTTATCTTTTACTAGAAGAATTGCTGGCTTCAACTGATGTTAAACTAAAACATGCTTTAAACGGTCAGGAATTAATAAATCTTTTAAACCTGCAAACACCCGACTTAATTTTACTTGATATAAACATGCCTGTAATGAATGGATTTGAAACAATCAACAAAATAAGGGAAACTCATCCAACACTACCTGTAATTGCTCAAACAGCTTATGCTATGGCCGAGGAAAGAGAAAAATGCCTGGATGTTGGCTGCAACGATTATATTTCAAAACCAATTAATGCACACCAACTATTAAAAAAAATAAGAAAATATCTAACCTGCCAAAATAACTAATCGCATTAGTACCCGTTAAATAAAGCGAAATACAATTGTATGGAACAATATTTGTATTGAATCAAACGGAATAATTTTACAACTAACTACACAAAGCACGAGAAGCAATGAAATTAAGATTTCTTCTCATTATTTTGCGAAGCTAATTTTAATTAAAAAAAGTTTTGTAATTTTCGTCGCGAATTATGCTTATTCAACATTGATAATGAAAATGAAGACAATTTTTAGAACTTTACTATACGTAGGTATTTTCCTACTATACTCTTTTACCATTCAAGCGCAAAAATATACTATCGATATAAATCTAATTGGAGCAACCGACAGTACAGCCTATTTAGCACACTATTTTGATGGTCGCATTTTTGCTGATGACACAACACAATTGGTAAACGGAAAGGGATTGTTTACCAAAGAAAAAATACTGAATGAAGGCATCTACGTCATCTATCTTCCGTCACAAAAATACTTCGATCTTTTAATTGGTAAAGATCAAACATTTTCCTTATCGGCCAATCCTCTTAATTTTATTGAAACGATAGTAATTAGCGGTGCTAAAGAAAGTGAAGCATTTCATAAATTTCAGAAATTTATGAAAGCTCAAAACGATAAATCTAAAAAAATTCAAGAAGCATACCAGGCAAACCAAGACAATGCTGAAGAAAAAGAAAAATATCAGGAAGCCTATAAGCAAGCCGATAATGAAGTGCAAACCTATATCCAAAAACTTAGTCAGGAATATCCTAATGGTAGCTTTGTAGCTAAATTTGCACAACTTACTTTATCCCCAAAAATTCCTGATTTTTCAAAAGAAATTCCAGAATCGACGACTGATAGAGATATGGTAATAAAGAAAAAATCATACTTATATAATAAAGATCATTACTTCGATCATGTCGATTTTACGGATAATCGTTTTTTAAGAACACCTATTCTTAAAAATAAATTGGAGTTTTTTTATGAGAAAATACTTATTCAAAGTCCAGATACCATTGTAAAAGAAGCATCTTCGATCATTGAAAAATCACGTTCCGACAAAGAGTTTTTTCAATATTTAGTTCAATATTCACTTAATTATGCTGTAAAAAGTAAAATTATGGGAATGGATGCGGCTTTTGTTAGCCTAGCGAAAAAGTATTATTTAAGTGGAGATGCCAACTGGGCCGATTCAACTCTGTTGGCCAATATTCGTGAGCGAGTAATTAAACTTCAATTCAATTTAATTGGAATGAAATCTCAAGATTTAAAAATGGAAACTCCTGAAGGAGAATTCGTAAGTTTACACGAGGTGGATGCTCCTTTTACCATATTGTATTTTTGGGAACCTGACTGCGGTCATTGTAAAACCACAACTCCCCGCTTGAAAACTGATATTTTAGACAAGTACAAGCAATTGGGAGTTAAGGTATTTGCTGTTTGTACTCAAAACGAAAAAGTAGAATGGGAAAATTTTATTGCTGATAAAGACTTATTTGATTTTATAAATTGTTACGATCCGCACTACCAGACTAATTTCAGAATTTATTACGATGTATTTAGCACTCCAACAATGTATCTGCTCGACAAGGATAAGAAAATTATTGCTAAGCGATTGGATATTGATGGTCTAAAAACCTTTCTGGATAACGAATTTAAAAATAATATAAATTAAGCAAGAGGACACTTTAAGCTGTTCTTTTTTCACATTACTATGTTAATTTTCTCCTTCACCCCCTATGAGTAACACCCTATTCAAAAAATAGTGTCTTTTTTCGAGTAATTCGGACCAAATAATATTTTATCCCTATACGCAAACGATATAGAGATTAAAACATAGTAGAAAATAAATTGAAAATCGTATTTTCAACGATTAATACCAAATTGAAACGGCTTAACCATATTTTGCAGGCTGATAAAATAACTATTAAACATTTTTTTATGTGTGGATTTGTAGGAGTTTTTGATTTGAAGGTAGACGCTAAAGTGCTACGCCCTCAAATTTTAGAAATGTCTAAAAAAATTCGTCACAGAGGTCCAGACTGGTCTGGAATATTTTGTGATGAGAAAGCGATTTTGTCTCATGAGAGACTATCGATTGTAGATCCTCAATCGGGAGGACAACCACTTTACAGCAAAGACGGGAATCTGGCTTTGGCTGTTAATGGTGAAATCTATAATCACATGGACATTCGAAATCAGATGAACGGATCCTATGAGTTCTTAACGAAATCTGATTGCGAAGTTATCCTTGCCCTATACCAACAAAAAGGGATTGATTTTATCGATGACCTAAATGGTATATTTGCATTTGCCTTATACGACAAAAAGAACGATTGCTACCTGATTGGTCGAGATCATATGGGAATTATCCCTTTGTATCAGGGATGGGACAAGCATGGCAATTACTATGTAGCATCGGAATTAAAAGCCCTTGAAGGATATTGCAATAAAATTGAAGAATTTCTTCCTGGAAAATTCTTATACAGCAAAGATGGGGTTGTTAAGGAATGGTATCAGCGTGACTGGAAAGATTATGAAAATATAAAAGACAACCAAACAGATATGGCTGCTCTTCGTAAAGGTTTGGAAGATGCTGTTCATCGTCAATTGATGTCTGACGTACCTTATGGAGTGTTACTTTCAGGTGGTTTGGATTCATCGGTAATTTCGGCCATTGCAAAAAAATATGCTAGTAAGCGTATTGAATCAGGTGATCAAAAGGATGCTTGGTATCCTCAATTACACTCCTTTGCTATTGGTTTGGAAGGTTCGCCAGACTTGGCAGCTTCGCGTTTAGTCGCGGACCATATTGATACAATTCACCACGAAGTAACTTTTACTGTTCAGGAAGGATTAGATGCTATTCGAGATGTAATTTATCATTTGGAAACTTACGATGTTACTACTGTTCGTGCTTCTACTCCAATGTATTTGATGTCCAGAGTAATTAAATCGATGGGAATTAAAATGGTGCTTTCTGGTGAAGGCGCTGATGAAATGTTCGGTGGTTATTTGTATTTTCATAAAGCTCCTAATGCGGAAGAATTTCATAAAGAATGTATCCGAAAATTAGATAAACTTCATCTTTACGACTGTTTGCGTTCGAATAAATCGATGTGTTCATGGGGTGTTGAAAGTCGTGTGCCATTTCTGGATAAAGAATTCCTTGATATTGCAATGCGAATTAACCCTGAAGACAAAATGTGTAAGGATGGTAGAATAGAAAAATGGGTGTTACGTAAAGCATTCGAAGACTATTTACCAGAAAGTGTAGCTTGGAGACAAAAAGAACAATTCTCTGATGGTGTTGGTTACAGTTGGATCGATACTTTGAAAGAAGTTGCGACCAAGGAAGTTTCGGATGAGCAATTGGCAAATGCCAAATTCCGTTTTTCGGTTAATCCTCCTATGTCGAAAGAAGAGTATTACTACAGAACAATATTTGCAGAACACTTCCCTTCGGATACTGCTGCAGCTTGCGTACCTTCGGTACCATCTATTGCTTGTAGTACTCCAGATGCGTTAGCTTGGGATGAATCCTTCCGTAATAATGCAGATCCTTCGGGAAGAGCTATTAATGCTGTTCACAACGACGCATATAAAAAGAAATAAAACCTTCACAAGATAATTTCAAAGGCCATTCGCATGATGCGGATGGCCTTTTTACTTGCACATTTTCCTCAAGATTAATTGTGTTATAATCATT
>JBFFMG010000246.1:0-5710 GCA_041554215.1 Labilibaculum sp. | reverse complement strand
TTTATTTTCGAGCCTATAGGTCTCAGATATAATAACACAGAGTAAGAGCACAGCGAATGCCACCCTGAGATATTAATGTGGCAGTATGTACCCGGTGCAGATAAAAAACATTTGAAAGTAATTCACATTTGCGTCGGAATAGCAAAAGGTAGATCATCGAAGCTTGAAAAGTTGAACCCCAAACCTTAGAACAGTCCCGATAATTCGTGAGTCAAAGCTTGATTTTAGGATCGTTTCGAATGTTACCAATTTTCAATTAAAGGAGTGAACCACATTATTTTTTGCTTGTCCTTTAGCCGGACGGGCTTTTCATTTTTGATTCATTCATAATTTTAACGGATATTCATGATCTCTCTTCGTTCGGTACTATGATAAAAAACGAAATAAAAAATTATTGACAACATCCTCAATCACCCGTTACTAGTTCGATTGCTAAACTACCGAACTTGTGAGATCATGAACTCGTATTTATGAAAGTTATATGAGAATCAAAAGAACTCGCTACGCTCAAACAGCTTTTTTGTTTTTAACGCTATCTTCACTAAACGGGTCCCGATCTCCGGACTCAATGTCAAATTTACATCCTCAAAATATTGTGATTTTGCATATTCAAATCTCACACCCAACTTTTGAGACTAATCCAAAATAAGACAAAAAAATGCCCGTGATATAGGGGAATCACGGGCAACAATTCTAAAGGGTTAATTAACCTACTAACCAGCCTTTCGGCTGAACCTTTAACGAATTCTCACCGTTGTAAGAACTCCCTCTAAAGATAAAAAAAAAAATCATATTTTTAACATTTAGTAACATCTTAAACTCTTTAAACCCATTCTACTTTATACATAATTAAATCTCAACAGTAAAAACAAACTACAAAAAAATCAATCAAACAGGAACTTAATGCTTATTCAAAAGCATTTCACAATTAACATACTTCAAAATTTAATAATTATATATGCAGAATTATATATCTGTAAAAAAAATTCGCTCCGATAAAAAATCGAAGCGAATTAATAAATTAAGTAACCAGTTCTTTAACAAACAGGTTTCCTAGAAGCACAAAAATTGAAAAACAGACTTTATAATTATTTCCGATTCTTAAAAAGAGTATTTCATATGCAGACTCAATCGGGTGCTACCAACTTCTTTTGAATCCTTAACTTTACCATTAATTTGAGTTGTACCATAAGCTGCTGCAGTATATAATGCCTGAGCACCTATTAGAAAACTTCCCGAATGCAACTCGATTCTTGGGCCAAACTGATAAGCATAATCGATATTAGCACCACGACTATACAAACCAACAAAACCGCTTCCGTTCGTTGCCAGATTATCATCAGCACCTAAGTTTTTAGTGTAACCTGCAAATAATCCGTAGCGTACACTACCTTTAGTTGTATACACATCAGACCAAATTGAGGATGTTTTAATATTGGTAAATTCGTAATCGCCATTCGCATTCACGTTTTTAACTCCATATCCACCCAGCATAACAAAATTGTACATGTTCTGTCCGTAGATAGTAGTAACATTCCAAACCAATTTATCCGTTTTTAATGTCATCCAGGCATTCATTTGGTAGCTGCTCAACATTTCGTCGGTTTTTAAACCCAACGGATTTACAACCATAGGCTTCAGAAATTTATAACCAGCAGTTGCACCCAAAGTAAATCCTTTGGCTAAATCGTACTTCACCTGAGCTGAAAATTCAGGAATGCTAGATTGTTGTGCATATTTTACATTATCACCATCAGGTCCTGTTGATTTAAAGTCCATTTCCGATAAGGCTGCAATTAAAAAGTAACCTTTATCACCCAATTTACGAGTATATCTTAACTGAGGAGCTCTACTTAACACATTAAAAGGTAATGCAGCACCCCAACTTGGTACATTAGGAAAACAAGAGGTAACGAACATTGGGTGCCAATATTTACCAACCAAAAGCTCATCTTTACCCCAATCTAATTTCACAAATGCATGTCTCAAGCGAAATAAACCACTATTAGGAGTAGATGTTCCAACGAAATCTCCTTGAACAGTTGCAGATCCTTTTGCTCCAAAAGCAGTAAAACCAGTAATCCCTACACTTAATCTTGAGTGAATACTTGTCATGAACAATTCTGATCGATCATTAATATCCTCACCATTAGCATCATAATCTTTATTTGCAGGATACAGAAGTACATCACCTTCGCGGGAGTTTACCGTTTTTCGCGAATCATAAATTGCTTCGGCCGATACAAAACCACTTAACTTAACTTTTATTTCATCGGCTTTTTGAGCCATAGTTACTAACGGAAGAAATCCCAGCAACACTAAATAAATTTTCTTCATATAAATTTGGGCTTTATTGAAACAGTTCACGATCATTCTATTTATTCGAAGCACAATCTCTAAATAAAAGATCATGACTGTTTCCATCATAGTGATTATTAATTTTATTTTCCTTTTGCAGTAGTTGCTCTATCAACCAAATAAACGATTGACTGATAAGAAACACCGCTGTTTAATGTCAAACCTATTTCGCAAGTTCGGCTCGTTGAATAGCCATGCTTAACTTCGGCAGGATGCTGAATTTTAAGATCGCGCAAACCATGATCGTTCAATTCGGAGTGAGTAAATCCTCTATCTCCTGCAAAACCACAACAATTAGTATCTGGTTTCACCACGTTTTTAGCACACAGTTTGGCCAAATCAACCAATTTATCGTCAACACCTAACTTTTTAGCAGAACATACAGCAAATACGGAAACCGTTTCGTCAACTGGTTCAAAATTCAGATGATCTTTCAAATGATCCATAATGAATTCGATGGGTTCGTATAGTTTCAAGCGAGACTCCATATTCTCTTTCATTGTGTACAAGCAAGGACTCATATCGCAAAGAATTGGATATTCCCCATTGTTGCTTGCCTTTTTTAAAGCAGCTTCCAAATTATTGGATTTTTTCATTCCAGCTTCTTTAAACCCTTTACTTAAAAATGCCATACCACAACATTGGTTGTTCAAATCTTCAGGATAGATAATTTCATATCCAGCCTTTTTAATCAGCATTTCCATTTTAATGGTTAAAGCCACTTTCTCGTCATAATCCTTTGATACACCCATACTTCTATTGATGCATGATGGGAAGTAAACAACTTTTTTTGGATTCTTTTTATTCACCGCTGGTGGAACAATTTTAGGAGATCCTTTAGGGAATGCCTTGGTCCAACGCGGAATTGTATTTCCAGATAAAGTTCTTACACCACCTGCAATTCCACCCATTAATGTGGAACCAAGTATAGAATGAAAGAAGTTTACCGTATTTAAACCCACTTTGGCATAGGATTGAACTTTATCCATATTATCGGCACACCACATGGCGTATTTCTTTGCCTTTGGCGATGCATCGTCAGCTCTAAGATCTTTAACTAATTTACCAGTATCAATTTTCACCGGACAGCTAAGCGCACATAGACTATCGGTAGCACACATTTGAAGGGCTTCGTAGTCGAATTGCTTCACCATATTGGCTAACTCGTGAGGTTTTTCACCCGAAGCTTTTAATCGGGTAATTTCACGGTAGGTAGCAATTCTTTGACGCGGACTTAAAGTCAGGTTGTGCGATACACAAGCAGGCTCGCAAAATCCACATTCCATGCACTGATCAATTTTTTCGTGAGCAGCAGGAAGAGGTTTTAAATCCTTTAAATGCGCTTGTTTATCGGCATTTAGAATAACTCCCGGATTAATTAAAAAGTTAGGATCGAAAATAGCCTTGATCTTCTTCATGAGATTGTAGGCATCTGTACCCCACTCCATTTCGACATAAGGAGCCATATTTCGTCCAGTACCATGTTCTGCCTTTAGCGCGCCATCGTAGCGACCAACAACTAAATCTGCCAATTCATCCATGAATTTAGCATACCTGTCGATTTCCGACTGCGTTCCAAAATCCTGAGTAAATACAAAGTGCAAATTACCTTCCAAGGCATGACCAAAAATTACTGCTTCCGAATACTTGTACTTTTTGAACAAGTCCTGCAAATCTAAAGTAGCCTCGGCTAATTTTGGTACAGGAAAACATACATCTTCGATAATAACCGTAGTACCCACTTTACGCATTCCCCCAACCGTTGGAAGTAATCCTTTACGGATTTTCCAAAGCATAGCAAATTCGGCAGGAACGTCGGTAAATTCAGTTGGCAATTCAACAGGAATATCCTTAATGGATTTTTTAATTATCTCAATTTGCTGGTTTAGTGTTTTGGCATCGCTCGCTCTGGTTTCCACTAAAATAGCTGAAGCACCTTCCGAAAGAGTCTTTAGGTAAGCAGGAACACCATCATCGTTCTCAACAGAACGCAAAGCAGCCCTATCCATTAATTCAACAGCAGCAACAGGTTCTGTTTTTAATATCGAAACTGCTCTACAAGCTTTCTCAATATCTGGGTAAACCATTAATGAACTAGCCTTAAACTTGTGTTCAATTACGGTTCGGTAAACCACCTCCGAAATAAATCCAAGAGTTCCCTCCGAACCAATCATCAGGTGAGTTAAAATATCAATAGGATCTTTGTAATCAACCAAAGCATTTAAGCTGTATCCGGTTGTATTCTTCATTTTGAATTTCTCGCGGATACGAGCATCCAAAGTCTTGTTATTCTGAACATCTTTTGCCAATTGACTTAAACCATTTAACAAGCTTGGGTTTGTCTTTTTAAAAGATGCAATACTATCCTTACAGGAGGTATCCAAAATGGTTCCATCGTGCAAAATAACGCGAATAGAATCAATTGTTTTGTACGAATTTTCGGAAGTTCCACAGCACATTCCAGAAGCATTATTGGCAGCAATACCGCCAATCATTGCCGCATTAATAGAAGCCGGATCGGGTCCGATTTTCTTTCCATATCGCGCCAACAAAGCATTTGCGCGAGCGCCAGTAATACCTGGTTGCAGGCGAATTTTTTCCCCATTATCAATTATGGTATGCTTTTTCCAATGATCTCCGGCAACAACCAAAACAGAATCACTTATTGCTTGCCCCGATAAACTTGTTCCTGCAGCACGATAAGTAACAGGTATGTTTAATTCGTGACATTCCCGCATAATTAAACTAACCTCCGCTTCACTTTTCGATTTCACGACCAATTTAGGAATGAGTCTGTAAAAACTAGCATCGGTTCCCCATGCCAAAGTATGAAGAGGATCATGAAACATTCTATCTTTATCGATTGACTTCAGCAACCGTTCGTGTAAAGTTTTATATTCTCCTGTAAGCATCTTTCTATGATTTTATTTTCAAATCCGATTAATTGCTACCATCCATATTGGTAACTTGTATGACAAATGTACGTTTTCAGTCTTAAAAAATGAACCAAATTTTCATCGAGTTGAAAATTTGGTTCAAGTATTTTACAATGGCAGAGGATTAAATCCAGATGAGATTAACACCACAACAATTATCATTACCATTAAATAGTATATAAAAGCGGGTATCGAATTTCTTCTGATGATTGTTCCTTCGGCGCCAATACAACCAACAGTAGCACATACTGCAACTACATTGTTTACACAAATCATGTTACCTAAAGCAGCACCAATTGTTTGAACCGCAACAATTAATACCTGAGGAATACCTAAAATAGTAGCCGTTTCGAACTGAAGTGAAGCAAATAATAGATTAGAAACAGTAGCTGATCCTGACATAAAAGATCCTAATA
>JBFFMG010000245.1:0-5732 GCA_041554215.1 Labilibaculum sp. | reverse complement strand
GCACGATATTCAATTAGTAGAGATTGAATTGGATCCAAATGAAACAGTTATAGCTGAAGCAGGAGCGATGTTATACATGAAAGAAGGGATTGATTTTCAAGCTAAGATGGGAGATGGTTCGGAACCCGACAAAGGCCTTTTTGGTAAATTACTATCGGCAGCATCCCGAAAAATCACTGGAGAATCGATATTTATAACACATTTTACACATCGTGGATCGGGAAAAAGTCAGGTTGCTTTTGCGGCACCGTATCCAGGAACTATTGTTCCTATCGATTTAGAGCAATTAGGTGGTACCGTGATTGTGCAGCGTGATGCATTCTTGTGTGCAGCATTAGGAACTAAAATAAGCATGCATTTTAACCGGAAATTAGGTGCTGGGTTCTTTGGAGGCGAAGGTTTTATTCTTCAGAAATTACAAGGCGATGGGAATGCTTTCATTCATGCGGGAGGCACGTTAATTGAACATGAATTGAATGGCGAAACTTTGCGTGTTGATACAGGTTGTGTTGTTGGTTTTCAGGAGGGAATTGATTTTAGTATTCAACAGGCTGGTAATTTAAAATCGATGGTTTTTGGTGGTGAAGGTTTATTTCTGGCTACGCTGCAAGGAACAGGAAAAGTATGGTTGCAATCAATGCCAATTAGTAAGCTGATTAGCCAATTGTCGACTGGCGGATCCAATAGTCAAAAGGAAAGTAGTGGAGGCATTTTACAAAGTCTGTTAGAATCGTAATTAAAAACCTGAAATCATGATAAATATTGAACTCTTAATTGACAGAGTAAAGCTGGTTCTTCTTAGTCCTAAGGGAGCATGGGTGAAAATTAGTAGTGAACCAATAGATCGTAAAGATTTTTTGATGTCCTATGTGCTTCCGTTAGTATTGATTCCTACCCTTGCATCATTCATTGGTTATGGATTAATTGGCTTGGGCAGTTATTTTAAAGTTGCTTCTCTAAGCTGGGGACTTCATCAGGCAATAACTGCTTTTTTAGGGGCATTCTTAGGAGTTTTCATCAGTGCTTTCTGTATTCATAAGTTAGCAGCGAATTTTGATACCCAGGTAAGTCTGAATAATGCAATTAAATTGGTAGCCTACTCATATACTCCGGTTTGGATTGCAGGAGTTTTTTACATTCTGCCAAGCCTTTCAATATTGTCATTACTGGCAGGTATTTATAGTTTATACATTTTGTATGTTGGTTTTGTGCCTGTTACAAATGTAAAAGAAGAAAAAAAGACTAGCTATTTTATTCTTAGCCTGATTTTAGTAATAGTGGTTTCAGTAGTTGTATCCTTAGTGATTGGAGCAATTCTGTTAACAGCTGGTTTACGTACATATTAAAAAAAATCCGGAGGTTACAGCCTCCGGAAATATAAATTAACAGGAATTAAACATCACGAAAGATCTCTTTAATTCCAAAATATTAATCATTTCAAATTTACAAAAAAAATGAAAACGAGTAAACTTTATTTTTTCGCAGTCGCTTTTATGGCGCTAAGTATTTTGATGGTTTCATGCAGTGGTGACGATGGCGAAGCTGGATTGTTAGGGCCTAAAGGTGATAAAGGAGAACAAGGTATAGCTGGGGCGGTTGGACCAGCTGGAACCGATGGAAGTATTATTTATAGTGGTGAAGGTGAGCCTGCAGCTGCAGTTGGTGTAGTTAGTGATTATTATCTTGATATTGCAACAGGAATGTTATACGGACCTAAGCAGAATGCTGATAATTGGACTGACACCGATGGCTTTTCGTTGAAGGGATCAAATGGAACTAACGGAACAAATGGTTCAAAAACACTATCGGGCGAAGGTGTTCCTAATAATACAATCGGAAACACAGGTGATTTTTACCTTGACAAAACAAACTCCATACTTTATGGTCCAGCAGTTACAGATGATGAAGGTGATACAACGTGGGGAGCAGGTTTGGAGTTAAAAGGCGCTGATGGTAATGCAAATGTAAAATCTTATTTATTTAGTGTTTTAGAGAATAATTGGATACTAAACGCAGATAAGAACTTGCTTTATGCTTATGACGAACTAATTTCTTTGTCAAGTAAAATTACTGATGATGTAGAGGAAAGTGGAGTTGTTTTGGTTTATAGGATAGATGCAAACAACCATGCAATTTTATTGCCAAATTCAAGTAAAACAGCTTCGGGGAATCTTCTTACAGAAACATTCAGATTTGGTGGCCAGGATATATGTTATATGGCTCGAGAATTGTTCGCCTTTGCAAATGTAGAGGAAGAATTATCAAAAGCTCCTTATAATTATAGAGCCGTAATTATTACCGGAGAATTAGCTAGTCAAGTAATGACTAAAGCAAATAATCAAATAGATTTTGAGTTGGTTGCAGTAGAGATGGGATTGGTAAAATAGTTTTCAATCCTAAAACAGCAAAGGGCATTCTTGTGGGAGAATGCCCTTTTTTTGGTCTAAAGTGTAGTTCTAAACTCGATCTAGTCATTTTTTCTGAATTACACATTTTCTATCATTTTTTTTAGAAGCAGGTATCCCTAGAAAACAGTAATAAAAGACAAGTAAGTCCGCAACTGTTGTTGTTTGTATTTGTATTTCATTATGTGAAAGGATATGAAATATTGGTTTTAATTATTATATTTGGTAGAGAGCGAGGAAGTTACGAAGAAAGTGAGCTCAGCTACCTAAAAAAGAGGATGGATTGTAGGAGTATATTGGAAGGAAAGGTTTCGTATTTTGATTTGTATTTTCATTATTGGCTATTGATATAACCCTAATCTGTACCAAATACCTTATCTATGAGTAAACCCTACGGATTTTTTAATGCCCTGATTATACTTTTTTTGTTTTTTAGTCCATCTGTCCTTTATGCGATTGAGGTGGATAGTACGCATGTTACTGAAACAGAAAATCATCATTTCGACTATTTCTTAAATTCTGAGAAACGGGGCGAACGTCTTTTTAAAGGACTAACCAGAATAAAAACAGAGGTGACATCCTGTGTTTCCTGTCACAATATTGATTACATCGATACCTTGAACTGGAATCCTTCTGCTACAGATATTTCCAAAACATTTGCCGATAAATCAATTGCAGAATTTAAAGCTGTATTGATGAGTCCATTGGGCAAAAAAATGGAGGAGTCTCATGTCGGATATACCTATTCTGATGAGGAGGTTGGATATATTAAAGACTATTTGTCTCAATTGAAGGAGGATACTCTCTTTGAAACAAAGCCAAAGGTTAATAATATATTGGTGTTTGTTTTTTTGGGAGTACTAATAACCATGGCTTTAATTGATTTAGTTTTCACCAAGAAAATCAAATACAAGTTAATACCGATATTAATTTTTGTATTCGCCTTTGGATATCAGATAAATATGCTTGCTGATGGAGCCATGGCTTTAGGTCGCAAACAAAATTACCAACCGGCTCAGCCCATTAAGTTTTCTCATAAGGTTCATGCAACCGATAATAAAATTGATTGCAGATATTGCCATACAACAGCCGACGAAAGCAAATCAGCAGGAATTCCTCATGTAAATCTTTGTATGAATTGCCATGTGATTGTGAGAGAAGGAACCAATTCCGGGAAATTCGAGATCAATAAAATACATGCAGCTATCGAAAATAATACTTCGGTGGAATGGATTCGAATTCATCAGTTACCCGATCATGTATTTTTCAGCCACGCTCAGCATGCTAATGTTGGTAAACGGGAATGTCAGGAATGTCATGGTGTTGTAGAGGAAATGCATGTGATAAAGCAGGTGGAAGATTTATCCATGGGTTGGTGTTTGGATTGTCACGATAAAACTGCCGTTGATTTTCAGACCAATGGATACTATTCCAATGGCTTTAAACAGTTACACGAAGAATTGGCTAAAGGAGTTAGAGACTCAATTAGAGTTACGGATATTGGGGGACGTGAATGTGCCCGATGCCATTATTAAGATTGTAAAAGCCGTTTGTTGCCCTATTGCATTACGTTTTACCTATTGATAACCGTTTATCTATGAAGAAACATTGGAAAAGTCTTGCCGAACGTAAAAATGGATCAGATACTCCCGAAAAGCAAAGTCTGCCTAAGGGTAATCTGGAACAAATACTCGATATATTTGATAATGGAAATGAGAAGTCACAATCGAATCGACGCGATTTCTTAAAGCTTTGCGGATACAGTCTTGCGATAAGCACCGTATTGGCCAGCTGCGAAAATTCTGTTCAAAAAGCCATACCCTATTTAATTAAGCCTGCAGAAATTACTCCAGGAAAGGCGAATTTTTATGCTTCATCCTATGTAAATGGAAGTGAATACTGTAGTATTCTCATTAAAACCAGAGAAGGCCGACCTATAAAAATTGAAGGAAACGATTTGTCATCGGTTACTAATGGAGGAACGAGTGCTCGAGTTCAGGCTTCCATTTTAGAATTATACGATACCAGTCGTTATAAAAATCCGCAGAAAGGCGACACCAAAATTTCTTGGGAGGAATTGGATCAGGGCATTATTCAGCAATTAAATAAATTAAAAGAAAATAAAGAGAGTGCTGTTCTTTTGACTCCAAGCATATACAGTCCATCAACAAAGACTGTAATAGAGAATTTCTTAAAAATTTACCCAAATGTGAAATGGGTACAGTACGATAATCGATCTGCCTCAGCATTAGTTAAGTCAAATGAAATGTGTTTTGAGAAAGCAGGTGTTTCCGATTACCGATTTGATTATGCAGATGTAATTGTGAGTTTCGATGCAGACTTTTTAGGGAATTGGCTGATGCCAGTTGAACACATTCGGCAGTACACTAAAAAGCGGAAATTAAGCGATGGAAATACGAATATGTCACGACACATTCAGTTCGAATCGCGCATGTCCTTAACGGGTAGTAATGCTGATTATCGGATTCCTGTAAAACCTTCTGAGCAATCCAGGTTGATTGCTCAATTGTACAACGAGATATTGAAACTAAAAGGCTTAGATTCTTATTCTGCGATTGATGCAACCGAAGATATACAAGAATTGGCAAAAGAACTTTGGGCAAACAAAGGAAAATCTTTGGTTGTTGCTGGTGAAAATGATGTAACTATTCAGATTTTAATTAATGCGATTAATTACGAACTGGAAAATTACGGAAATACACTTCGAATTGATAAACAAATTTTAACCAAGCAGGCAATTGATTCCGACATGGAACAATTACTTTCAGATCTAAATTCGGGTAAGGTAAAAGCTTTATTTTCTTACGGTGTTAATCCGGTTTACGATTATTTTAAAGGAGAGGACTTAGGAAAAGCGATTGATAAACTTGCTTTTTCAGTTTCATTAGACCTTGCTCCAAACGAAACGAGCAGGCATTTTAAATATGTAGCTCCCGATAATCATTTTATCGAAAGCTGGAACGATTTGGAACCGAAAACCAATCGCTATAGTTTAATGCAACCAGGCATTCGACCTCTGTTTGATACCCGACAGTTTCAATCTACATTGCTGGCATGGACTTCTCAGGAAACGGATTATTTAAAATTCATAAAAAATTACTGGGAAGAGAATTTGTATCCGCTTCAGACGGCATATCCGAATTTTACTAGCTTTTGGAACAATAGCCTGCAAAAAGGAATATTTGAACCCAATACAAAATCGGTTTTCGAGACCAAATTCAAAATGAATGGAATTGGGGAATTGATTGATAATGTTGCTAATGCACCAAAATTTTCAGGTTTTGAACTTCAGGTATATGAAAGCTC
>JBFFMG010000244.1:0-5847 GCA_041554215.1 Labilibaculum sp. | reverse complement strand
AGATGTATAATTTAAAAATACATGTTGTAAAAATACAGCATAAATGGCTTGGTTTAGCAGGATAAATCCTAGTTTTACAAAGAATTAATAAGAAATATACTCCTATGTCGGAACAGTTTACGTCATCTGATCTTCTTTTTGATAGAGAACACATTTGGCATCCATATACTTCAATGCATAATCCATTACCGGTTTACCCAGTAACTTCAGCCAATGGTGTTCGAATTAAATTGAATTCGGGACAAGAAATTATTGACGGTATGTCATCATGGTGGTGTGCTGTGCATGGGTACAATCATCCTGTTTTAAATGCTGCTATTCAAGAGCAATTGCAACAGATGTCGCATGTGATGTTTGGAGGTATAACTCACAAACCAGCTATTGAATTAGCCAAATTGTTGGTTGAATTGAGCCCTGATGGAATGGAGAAAGTTTTCTTTTGCGATTCTGGTTCTGTATCGGTTGAAGTTGCAATGAAAATGGCTCTTCAGTATTGGTTCACCAAAGGAAATAAACAAAAGAATAAATTTTTAAGTATTCGATCGGGATATCATGGGGACACTTTTAATGCTATGTCTGTTTGCGATCCCGTAACTGGAATGCATGAGATATTTAGGGGTGTTTTACCCATTAATTATTTCGCAGAATCACCAAATTGTGGCTTTCATGATGAATGGGATTCAACTTGTTTCAATTCGATGCAAAATAGGATTGAAAAACACCATAAGGAACTTGCTGCAATCATATTAGAGCCTATTGTTCAGGGTGCTGGAGGAATGAAATTTTATCATCCTCAGTATTTGATTGAACTGCGAAGAGCATGTGACGAGTATGATATACTGCTTATTCTCGACGAAATAGCTACAGGTTTCGGTAGAACTGGGAAGTTTTTTGCTTGTGAACATTCAAGTATTGAGCCCGATATTATGTGCGTTGGAAAAGCTATTACTGGTGGCTATTTAAGCTTTGCCGCTACCCTAGCGTCCAAAAAAATAAGCGATGGAATTTCAGGAGGTGCTCCTGGTTGCTTCATGCATGGACCAACTTTTATGGGAAATCCATTAGCTTGTGCGGTTGGAGTTGCAAGTATAAAATTATTATTGGAATCATCTTGTTTGGATAAAATTCGTAAGATAGAGAAACATTTAATTGAAAATTTAGCAGCGGCCAAAGAATTGAATCAGGTACAAGATGTGAGGGTTTTAGGAGCTATTGGGGTGATAGAAATGAAAGAAGCTGTAAATATGGCCTCAATTCAAAAACAATTTGTTGAGAATGGAGTTTGGGTACGTCCTTTTGGGAAATTGGTATATATTATGCCCCCATTTATTATTTCCGAAGAAGATTTGTCTTTTCTTTGCAAAGCTTTAATTAAAGTGGTTTCCATGCAATAAATAATAATGGATCAGAAATTAAATAAATATAATGAGGAATTACAGATACTTAAAGAATCTGGGAATCTTCGTACGCTTAAGAATATATCTGGTGGGGATTATAAGGTAAACCTTTCTTCCAATGATTATTTAGGAGTTAGTAAAAAAAATATTCCTCGGCCAAAAGGTAATTCTTTTGGCTCCGGATCATCTCGTCTGCTTACCGGGAATTTCAAAGAATATGTGTTGTTAGAAGCGGAGTTGGAAAAATTGTACGGTCGCCCTTCCTTATTTTTTAATTCAGGATATCATGCAAATATCGGTATTTTAGCTGCCTTGACTGAAAAAGATGATTTGATTATTTCAGATAAATTGAATCATGCAAGTATTATTGATGGCATTCGTTTAAGTAGTGCAGAACAAGTGCGGTTTAAGCATGCGGATTATGAGCATTTAACGTATATTCTTACTGCCAAACGCAAAGATTACAATCGTGTTTTTATTGTAAGCGAATCGGTATTTAGTATGGATGGTGATGAAGCTAATCTCGAAAAATTAATTGAAATTAAAAAGCATTTTGATTGCTTTTTGTACATTGATGAAGCTCATGCTCTTGGTGTTAGGGGAACTAGAGGGCTTGGTTTATCTGAAGAAAAAATATGTCTTAACGATATTGATTTACTGGTTGGTACTTTTGGTAAGGCGATGAATTCTGTTGGTGCTTTTGTTGTTTGCGACTTTATTTTAAAAGAGTATTTAATTAATAAAATGCGTTCGTTGATTTTCACTACTGCTTTACCTCCTATTGTGATTAGTTGGAACTATATCATGTTACGGACAATTGTGAAAATGAAGATGGAACGAGAACATTTACAATTTATATCTGAACAATTAAGAAATAGTCTGAAAGATGCTGGTATAAATACCATGGGAAGCTCAAATATTATTCCTGTTTTGGTTGGCGACAGTCAGAAATGCGTTAATTTAGCTGAGTATTTACAGAAAAAAGGATTTCTGGTATTCCCTATTCGACCACCTGCAGTGCCTAAAGATTCTGCTAGGTTACGTATATCTGTTTGTGCAGATATGGATTGGGAGGATATTAAAGATTTACCAGAACTAATAAAGAACTATTGCGATGAAAATTGAATGGTTACATAAATCGGAAAACGAAAAGTGCATTCTGTTTATGAATGGATGGGGTTGTGATGCAATACCTTTTCAATCTATGAATTCAAAAGAATTTGATGTACTAATGTGTTACGATTATCGAGATATTTTAATTCCTAAAGGAGTTGAAAGACTGTTTGAAAATTATCAGGAAGTTCATTTAATTGCATGGTCTCTTGGGGTTTATGTTGCGAACATGACATTCTTTAAATGGAAGGATTTATTCGCAAGTAAAATAGCTGTAAACGGGACTTTGCAAGCAATTGATAATTTGAACGGAATCCCTCCAGCAGTTTTTCAGGGAACTATCAACGGGTTAAATTCTCGAACAATTGATAAGTTTTGGCTTCGAATGTGTGGTGGTAAAATTGGGTATGATCTGTTTAAAAAACAATTGCCACAACGCGGTATCAATGAGCAAAAGGAAGAACTTACTATTCTGCAAGAAGTTATACAAAATCATTTTGTAGATTGGAATATATTTGACTCTGTATTGTTAGGGAATAACGATTTGATTTTCCCTTTTGAAAATTTAAAGAATGCCTGGAGTGAACAGGAAAATGTTATAATATTGGAAAGTGCTCCTCACTTTTGTTTTTACAGTTGGGATTCGTGGGATGATTTAATGAAGGAATGTAAAAGTGCAACATCAAAATATTAATAAAGATAAAGTACAAAAGGGTTTTGTGAAAAGTATCGAAACCTATCGCAAACATGCTATTGTTCAGGAAGCTATTGCATCCAGATTGATTAATGAACTGTTGCGTCAACGCATAAAGCGATTCTCGAAAGTACTCGAAATTGGTTGTGGACCAGCGGTACTTACCGAGAAGTTTTTTCAACAATTTAGTGCTGAATTGTACTATGCAAATGATATTGTAGAGGAATATTCAAACGTTCTTACTTCTATTCACCCAGATATTAAATTTTTAGGTGGTGATATTGAATCGATGAACTTACCTGATTCTTTAGATCTAATAATGTCTAGCTCTACATTTCAGTGGTTCAATAACTTGGATGGGTTTTTGTCAAAAATTCACAAGGCACTAAAGCCTGAAGGCTTACTTGTATTTAGCACTTTTGGACCTGATAATTACAGAGAAATACGTGAAGTGAATGGCAAAGGATTAAATTATTTGTCGTTTGGAAAACATGAAAAGCTTTTGTCTGAAAAATTTGAAATTTTGTGGTGTGACAGGGAAACCATTACTCGTTTTTTCTCAAATCCTCTTGGTGTTCTTGCTCACATGAAACAAACGGGAGTTAATGGAATACCAGGTAAGGCTTGGACTAAAAGTGATTTAAAGAAGTTTGAAGAGGATTATCAAGACTTGTTTGGTACCGAATTGGGTGTACCTCTCACCTATCAACCATTATATTTTATTGCTAAACCTAAAAAGTAAAATTAATGCCAACCTATTTTATTGCAGGAATTGATACTGATACTGGTAAAACATTCGCTACTGGTTTAATGGCCAAGTATTTATTAGATCAGAAAAAATCGGTTATTACCCAGAAATTTGCACAAACTGGATGCAAAGGAATCTCGGACGATATTTTAATGCACCGGGAAATAATGGGAATCGAAATTCAAGAGGTTGATAAGGATGGAACTTCTTGTCCTTATGTATTTGATTACCCTGCTTCTCCACATTTAGCTGCAAAAATGCAAAATCAGGAAATTGATATTAAAAGAATCGAAAAATCAACATCAATTCTTGAAAATCAATTTGACTATCTTCTTTTAGAAGGGGTTGGTGGCATGCATGTACCTATTACTTTGGACTATTCCCTACTTGATTTTATGGAAGAGAAAAAATATCCAATGATTTTAGTAACATCATCAAAATTAGGAAGTATTAATCACACTTTACTGAGTTTGGAAGTTGCGAAACAAAGACAAATTCCAATTCAAGGATTAATCTATAATAAATATCCATCGTACAGTGAATTCATTTTAAAAGATTCAATTCAGGTTTTTAAAACTTATTTAAAAAAATATGGATTTGATTGTCCTGTTATTGAAATTCCTGAAATTAAAAAAGGAGAAGTGTTTAATATTGATTTTTCAGAACTTTTTTTTTAACAAACAAGCCATGTGATTAAAATCACAAAATCGACAGAAATAATTAAGTGCTTAAGAAGGAAATAAACAACCCCATACCTAAGGAACATTAAAAATGATCAATTCTCAGGCAGTTAAAAATGGAATGTTTAAGCTATAATAGTCATATTTTCAAGTGATAGCAGTGTTGTTTTTATTGTCGAATTAGTGATCAATCTATAAAAATTGGATGCATTTTCTATCATTTCATTAATTTCAAGCTCGATTTTAGTTAATTAAGACCTAAAGATCCTATTATACTTGTTTATTCGATGGATTTTATCTTTTTTTGTACTCGCTTATTTGTAATGATTCCACATAAAATAAAATCATCTTTTTCTTAAAAAGATTGACCATTTTGGAATAATTGAAATTGAATACATAAATAAAGAATGAGATCACATAAAGTTATTGAAATAAGAAATCTAACCGACTCCACTTACATTATTAGAATGGAGAAAAATGATTTTACATTTAAAACCGGTCAATACATTACTCTTGGATTTTCGGGTAGTATTGATCGAAGAGAATATTCCATATATAGTTCCGAAAATGATGATTTTTTGGAGGTTTTAATTAAGGAAGTAGAAAGTGGTTTGGTTTCAAAAAAACTAAAACGATGTAAAGTTGGCGATCATCTGGATGTTGACGGACCATTTGGTCATTTTTCGCTTGAGGAAACAGAAATTGGCAAGAAAAAATTTCTATTTATTGCAACAGGTACAGGAATATCACCAATTCATAGTTTTGTAGAAACACATCCGGAAATGGATTATCAAGTGCTTCATGGTGTTCGTATTGAAGAGGAAGCATATGAAAAAGAGAAATATCCAAAAGGAAAGTATATATTATGCACTTCTAGAGAAAAATCTGGAGATTACTATGGCAGAGTAACAGATTATTTATTGAATAATCCAATTCCTTCAGATACAGTTTGTTATCTGTGTGGTAATTGTCATATGATTTATGAAGCTTATGATATTCTTGAAAAACAAGGAATTTCATTACTAGAGGAAGCATCATCATTATTCATGAGGGGCGAAAATTATCAATCTGCAGTACGAACGCTATATGATTGTGCAAGATCGATAAAAAATGAAGAGAAATCTATATCTATTCTAAAAAAAGCTCTTAAACTTGTTCCAGGAAAATTACAAGACCAACAGATCAAAGCATTATTTGGATTAATTTCTTTTAATT
>JBFFMG010000243.1:0-5857 GCA_041554215.1 Labilibaculum sp. | reverse complement strand
TTTCAGATTTCTGTCCGTGAGAGGCATCTTCTTGTCCGTGACGAATTACAGCTTGTCCGGGGAACAGTACCTCCTGTCAGGAAAAGACTTACAGCTTGTCCGGGAAGCTCTTACTCTTGACTGGGAAGCACCTGCCTGCTGTCCGGGAAGCTCTTATTCTTGCCTGGGAAACATTCACTTCTGTCCGGGAAGTTCTTGTTCTTGTCCGGGAAGTGTCTTCTCCTGAAATAGCTTGACAGATTATTACTTAATTTTTGATAGTAGTATTGTGCTTTAATCTATCTAAAATGAATCTTATTAAGGAAAACAACGTAGGCATTCAAATATATTGACACCAAAAAAAATAACAACTATTATATAGTAATAGTCAAACAGGAATTTTAAATATTCTTTAAAATGGGAAACACCAACTTTTATCATATTTCAATTACACTATTACTCGTTACTCTTTTCTGGATTGAACCAAGCGCTGGTCAACAATTAAAAACCCCACCTAATATTACCATTCAAAAGGCCAAAGAAGATAAGGACCATAACTTTATTCCTGATCGAATTAATGATACAATTACGGTATCGGGAAGGGTTAACGTATCATCCGAAGTATTTAGGAAGGATCGACTTCAAATTGCAATTCAAGACCAAACAGCTGGGATTGTTGTATTTTCTTTGACTCCAAACAAAGAGAAAATTACTGCAGGAGACAGCATACAAGTAACCGGAATACTGAGTCAATACCGAGGACTCACACAGCTAACGCAACCACAAATCCAAATTATAGATACGATAAACAGAAAAATCCCAAAACCTGTAACATTTAAATCAAACCAACAAGAAGAGCTTGAAAGTAAAATCGTCTCTCTTAAGTGCCGAATTATTAATAAAAACGGAAACCGAGGCGGTAATTATTTTATTGTATCACCTATTCATGGTAGTGATAGTGTTCTGATGGTATATCATTCTAAATATCATGCTGACCAAAGCTTACTAAATAGGTTCAAAATTGGAGAGACTCTTACCGTAACTGGATTGTTATCGCAACATGATTATACTAATAAATTGAATGGCTTTTATAGCATAATGCCAAGATCAGCTAATGACATCAAAATTATTGGGTATACAACTGGCGATTATCTACTAATTATTTCAGGAATTATTCTTTTCGCTCTTATTATTGGGACTTTTAGCATTATCTTACAAATTAAAGTTCGAAAAAAGACCAAAAGTCTTCAGGATTCGGAACAACGGATCAATCAGCTTTTACAAACCACTAGTTCGGCTATTCTTATTTATCAGAATGGGCAATTGGTTTTCTCCAATCAGCAGGCAAAATTGTTTGCCGGGAATATGGACACAAACTACTACTATAAAGCTTTCGAGCACATCAGCCAAAACACCGACCTGTCTCAGGATGCATTTAGTCGATCTGAATTGCGTTTACAACATGAATCAAAACCACCTATTTGGATTGATTATTCAATGTCTGCCGTTAAATGGAATGAAAAAGATGCAATCATCGTCACAGCGATTAACATTACAAAACGGATAAAAGCTAAAAAAGAGGCCATTCAGAACGCAAAACGATTTGAATCTCTTGCAAATTCGTCCACTGTTGGTATCTTTAGAACACTCCCTAACGGATATACCACCTATGTTAATCCCAAATGGTACGAGCTTTCAGGGCTAAAAACAAATGCCTTAGGAGATGGATGGCTTAATTCGGTGCATCCCGAAGACAGAGATAAACTTGCGGAAAAATGGAAAATTGACAGCACTCAACAAAATTCGTCATTGGCAACCTATCGTTTTTTACATGAAGATGGTACAATAGTTTGGGTGGTTGGTCAGGTAAATCCGGAATACGATGAAAACAATCAGTTGGTGGGCTACATTGGAAGTATAACCGACATTACGCAACAAAAAAAGGCTGAAGAAGAATTATTACTTAGCGAAAAAAAATACAAATATTTATTCCAGCACAACCCACAGCCTATGTGGATTTACGACTTGAAAAGCCTGGCTTTTCTTGAAGTTAATGAAACGGCAATTCTTCATTATGGATATAGCCGGGAAGAGTTTCTTAAGATGACTCTTAAAGATATTCGCCCAAAAGAAGATCTTGAATTGCTCGAAACAGATGTGTTAAACACCTATGTGCCATTTAATAAAGCGGGTATCTGGCGACATATTAAAAAAGACGGCACGATTATTCAAGTAGAAATTGTTTCTCATGAAATAACCTACGAGAACAAGCCGAGCAGATTGGTGCTTGTAAATGAAATAACAGAACGAATTAAAGCTGAAAATAACCTAAGACAGAGTGAAAAATCGTTAAAAGAGGCTGAGAAATTATCAAACATGGGGCATTGGAAATACAACTTTCAAAACGGGCAAACCAGTTGGTCGGAAAACTGTTACCGCCTTTATGGCCTGTTACCCTTTGAATTGGAGCCCAGCTTCGAGTATTTTAAGAGTCGGATTCACCCCGATGATCACCAATTAATTGATGATGCATACAATAAAATATTGACCACAAAAAAACCTCTAGAGCTAGAGTATCGTATTGTTTTTGCTGATAGTGAAAATAAATGGATTTTAAATAAAATTATCCCTGAATTTCAGGGTGATGAATTAGTTGCATTGAAAGGAGTTAATATAGACATAACGAATAGTAAAAAATCTATTTTAGCACTTAAAGAAAGTGAGGAAACCTTTCGGGCTATTTTTGAAGAACATACTGCTATTAAGTTACTAATCAACCCCTCGGATGGTTCAATTGTTAATGCCAATAAGGCCGCTGCAATTTTTTATGGCTGGTCGACAAGTGAGCTAAAGAAAATGAAAATTCACCAAATTAATGCTCTTAATGAGAAGGATCTCAAATTGCAATCAAATGGGGAAAATCATTTTGAATACCAACATTTCTTATCGGATGGCCGCATAAAAGATGTGGAAATATACAGCAGTAACGTTGATGTTGCGGGTAAAAATTTAACCTATTGCGTTGTATTTGATATTACCGATAAAAAAGAAGCGGAAAAACAATTGAATTTACTCAGCAAATCGGTAGAGCAAAGTTCCGTTAGTATTGTAATTACAAATGCCGATGGTATTATTGAGTATGTCAATAAAAATTTCACGGAAGTAACAGGATATACGGCAAGCGAAGCGATTGGACAAAATCCACGGGTTTTAAAATCAGGTGAACATCCCGACGATTTTTATACCGAAATGTGGACAAGCCTTCTATTGGGAAACACGTGGACTGGAGAGATACAGAACAAGAGAAAAAATGGAACCCTTTATTGGGAAAATGCGATCATTTCCCCAATAACAAATACTAAAGGCGAAATAACACACTTTGTGGCCGCAAAAGAGGAATTAACCGAAAAGAAAAAACTGATCAAAGAGTTAATTCGTGCCAAGGAAAAAGCTGAAGAAAATGATCGTTTAAAAACAGCATTTCTTGCCAATTTAAGTCACGAGGTGCGCACACCTATGAATGGTATTCTTGGATTTTCGGATCTCCTTAGAACTCCGGATTTAAGTAGTGAACGGCAGAAAGAATTTATTAATGCCATTGAATTAAGCGGCATACGAATGCTCAACACCATTACCGACATGGTTGAGATCTCAAAAATTGAGACAAAACAAGTAAAACCCGAAATTAGGTTATTTAATTTAAATCAATTGATTCGGGAACTGCATGCTACCCACAAAAGTGAAGCAAGCCTAAAAAACATTGAATTTACCTGTAGCTGTGAATTAGATGATAAGATCTCATTACTATTATCAGACGAGAGAATTCTTACCCGAATTCTTTCCAATTTAATTAACAATGCCATAAAATTTACAAAACAGGGCAGTGTAAGTTTCGGCTATCGTACGCACAAAAGTAAAATTGATTTTTTTGTTTCGGATACTGGCATTGGGCTAACACCAAAGCAAGAAGAAATAATTTTCCAAAAATTTATGCAGGCAGATACTTCCTATGTGAGGGAATATGAGGGTTTGGGACTCGGACTCTCCATCTCGATGGCTTTGGCAGAGATTTTAAATGGTAAGATTTCTGTAAAATCTACATTGGGAAAAGGATCAATATTTACAATTGAACTCCCTTTGCAAACATCGAAAAAAATAAATCTAAAAGTAGTTTAACCTGAGTTCGGTTTACTACCGATTCGTATTTTAAATAATCCCAATCTGAACCAGCTTGATCTGAGAAACTGATTTAAAATTTACGCTTTCGGTTTTTTAGAAGTCACCCCCCTCCTAATTGCGTTAAATTGTCTTTAAACAGAACTAAAATTAGGACAGAACTATGCGACGTGTGGGAATGGTGCAATGCGTTAGGGATTGCAGTGAAAACCCCACAGCGAAGAATGAGCGAGGAGTTGCAACGAAAAGCCCGCCCAAAGGGAACGCCCAAAAAGCAATTGCCAAAGAACAGCAAAAAAAAAAATGAAATGCTTATATTTGCCTTTCAAAATAAAAGAATATGGCATTTATAAAGTTTATAATCATAGCTGTTGGGATCTACTATATTTTAAAGTGGATTTTGAAAGCAATCTTCCCATTTTTGGTACAGAAAACCTTCGACAAAATGCAGGATCAGGCAAAGCAACAACAGCAGCAACAAACAAAAAAAGAAGGTGAAGTTACTATTGATAAGCCATCGGGAAAAACAGGCGATCCGCACAAAAAAGATGTGGGCGACTATGTTGATTTCGAAGAAGTGGATGATTAATTGGGTTGAATTACTTCATGGTTAAATACCAATTGACTCAACCGTTAATTGGCTTTTTTTTGTATTTTTGCAACTTGCTTATCATTTGGGCTTCTTGATTTTAAAGAGAAATCCACGGATATCAAAAACCAAAATTTTAAATAAACCTCAAAATATAAGATTTATGGCTCAGGAAGATGTTTTCAAAAAACTGGTAGCTCATTGTAAAGAATACGGATTCGTGTTTCAATCATCGGAGATTTATGATGGATTGAGTGCCGTTTATGACTATGCGCAGTTGGGAGTTGAATTGAAAAACAACATTAAAAAATACTGGTGGGATTCAATGGTGAAACTGCACGAAAATGTAGTGGGTATTGATACTGCCATTTTTATGCACCCTACTATTTGGAAAGCTTCGGGTCACGTTGATGCTTTTAACGATCCCTTGATTGATAATAAAGATTCGAAAAAACGATACAGAGCTGACGTTTTAATTGAGGATTTGCTGGCCAAGTTCGAAGGTAAAATGGACAAGGAAGTTGAGAAGGCTAAGAAGAAATTTGGTGAAAGTTTCGACGAAGCTCAATTTCGTGAAACCAATCCTCGTGTGTTGGCTAACAAGGAGAAAATGGATGCTGTGCACGCTCGTTTCGTGGAGGCTTTAGATAAAAATGACTTGGATGAACTGAAACAAATTATTGTTGATAACGAGATTGTTTGTCCGATTTCCGGATCAAAAAACTGGACTGATGTTCGTCAGTTCAACCTGATGTTCTCTACCGATATGGGTTCTACTTCCGATGGAAGCAGTAAAATTTATCTTCGTCCGGAAACGGCACAGGGTATTTTCGTGAACTACCTAAATGTTCAGAAAACAGGTCGTATGAAGATTCCTTTCGGAATTGCTCAGATTGGTAAAGCTTTCCGTAACGAGATTGTTGCCCGACAGTTTATTTTCCGTATGCGTGAATTCGAACAAATGGAACTTCAGTTCTTTGTTCGTCCGGGCGAGGAAATGAAATGGTTCGATGCCTGGAAAGAAACCCGTATGAGCTGGCACAAGGCACTAGGTTTTGGCGAAGAAAAATACCGTTTTCACGATCACGATAAATTGGCTCATTACGCCAATGC
>JBFFMG010000242.1:0-5912 GCA_041554215.1 Labilibaculum sp. | reverse complement strand
CCGGTACTTCTTTTATTATGGTTGTATCTGAATCGGCAATCTGGCCTTTTAGGTTACTGGCTAAAAGAAGAAATAAAACAATTAACGTATTTTTAATAATGATTTTACCCACGTTTACAACTATAATTTTGCGCAAAAATAGCACATGTTATCGAATCTGTAAAGCGAAAGTACATTTTTTTTAAAAGGTAAAGGCTAAAGGAAAAAAGGAAAAAGTACAAATCAGGTTAATAAAATGCCTAGAAAGTATGAAAAAGCTCATTGTTTACCTGCCCCTGAATGTTTATTTTTAGCAACACAAAGTCAAATCAATAACAACCCTACTCAAATGAAAAAGATGATCATTTTGTTTTCTGCTTTACTGGTACTATCAGCTTCTGATAATCAGGCAAAAGCAGAACAAAAGGCGGATGTTTCGAACATCTCAAGAGAAAACATCAATCGAACGATTGAAATACTAAGCACAAGCAATGATGATAAACACCTTGTTGAAAAAGGAGTAAAACATGCTGCCAACCTATGGCGCGCAAGTGACGGAACAGAAGAAGAATTTACAATTTTCTGTAAGGAGAACTTTATTGTTGATCAATCAGAAAAAGAGCTTGTTTTTCAAAAAATATCAAGGAACATTGAAATTATAACCGGTCATTTTAATAAAATCACCCTTGATTTATTAGAACCAGTGCATTTAAATACATTCGAGCAGCATCCTATTGACAATGCCTTTGGTGCTTACAGTGTGGATTCTCATTGGATGAATGATTTTTATCAAAACAAGATTGCATTTATTATTGCTTTGAACTTTCCTGCATTTAGTCTGGATGAAAAAGAAGCCAAGGCAAAAGAGTGGACTCGTCAGCAGTGGGCTTATGCTCGTTTGGGTGATTATTTTACAGCACGAGTTCCTGCTGAACTTTTACAGGAAGTTGGAAAAATGGCCGCTAACACCGATGTTTATATCATGGACTATAACATTCATGTTGGACATTTAACTGATGCCAAAGGAAATCATTTCTTCCCTGAGGATAAAGTTCTTTTATCGCATTGGAACTTACGTGATGAGCTTAAAGCCAACTACGCCAATAAAACTGATGGTTTAGAGAAGCAAAAGATGATTTATCAGGTAATGCAACGTATAATTTCTCAGGAAATCCCTGAAAAGGTAATTAATAAGGGAGATGTTGAATGGGATCCTTACACGAACAAGGTTTACCAAAACGGAAAAGCCATAGATGCGACTCCTGAACCAAATGAAAGATACCAGCAGATATTGAATAATTTCCACGCCAACAAAGCGATGGATGCGTATTATACCGATCAGAATACCTTTATTAAAAGACAGTATGACGGTGCGAAAGAGATATCAGCGGAAGCGACAGAGAAAATCTTTACTGATTTTATGCGCTCAGAGGAAACGGTAAAAGTTGGAAAATTAATTCAAAAGAGATTGGGTCGTAAATTACAGCCTTTCGACATTTGGTACGATGGATTTAAGGCACGCAGTGGTATGGATGAGTCGAAACTGGATGCACAAACCCGTGAATTGTATCCTGATGCAGCTGCACTGGAAGCTGATTTGCCAAACTTATTGGTAAAACTGGGTTACGATAAGGAAAGAGCACAATGGTTAGGCGACAGAATTGCTGTTGATCCTGCAAGAGGTTCTGGTCATGCCTGGGGAGGTGCTGCAAAAGGACAGAAAGCACATTTACGTACCCGAATAGGTGCCAAAGGAATGGATTACAAAGGATACAATATTGCGATTCATGAATTTGGACACAATGTTGAGCAAACCATTTCCTTGTATGATGTTGACAACTTTGTAATGAATGGTGTTCCTAATACTGCATTTACAGAAGCATTGGCATTTATCTTCCAAAAAAGAGACATGCTTTTATTAGGTATCACTGATGATTCGCCACAGAAAGATGCGCTGAAGAAATTGGATTTATTTTGGAGTGCTTACGAAATTATGGGTGTATCGGTATTGGATATCAGAGTTTGGAAATGGTTGTATGCAAACCCTGAAACTGATGCAGCTCAGTTGCGCGATGCTACGATGCAAATTGCTAAAGAAGTTTGGAATGAGTTCTACTCTCCTGTTTATGGCGTGAAAGATCAGACCATTTTGGCCATTTACTCCCACATGTTGAACAGTCCGTTGTACTTATCGAACTATGCTTTTGGTAATGTGATTGAATTCCAATTGGAAGAGCAATTAAAAGGCAAGAGCTTCCCTAACGAAGTAGACAGAATATTTAAACAAGGACGTTTGACTCCGAACCAATGGATGATTGAAGCTACAGGTAATGATTTATCGGCACAACCTTTATTGAAAGCAGCTAAAGAAGCTTTGAAAGAATTAAAATAGAAAACTTAAATTAAGATTATTCTAAGACCAGCGATTTATTATATATTCGCTGGTCTTTTATATTATAATAAATTTCAAGGTTTAATCGCAAAAATGGAAGAATCACAATTAGGCAAATATTTAATGATAGGTGTAATTTCCATAGCCATTTTCACTTGGATAATTTTACCTTCAAGCCTCGATATTTTTAGATACAAAAAATTACCTGAAGACGGAATTTACTCTATTGGAGAAATCACCAATGTATTCGATGATCGTTATACTGCCGCGTCGGTTAAATTTAATTTTAAGTATAAAAACAATATCTATATTGATTTTTCTAAAACGGAGAAATATGACAGCAGCCTTATTGCTAAAAGGTATTTTGTTTTATTTCTGACTGACCATCCTGAAACTGTAAAGATTCTACTCAATAAGCCTGTCCCAAATGATATTGAGAATGCTCCCGATGAAGGTTGGAAGCAATTACCTTAACCACTGTACTTGACTATTAAAATATTGGAGACTGTCTCGCGAGGGATGGTCTCTTTCAATTTAAGATCGTGGCTCAAGCTTGGCTTTCATCATTGGAATTATCATAAATATTGCATAAATTCAATGCTTAATTGCAATAAATACACATCTCCAAAATTTGCACTTCGTGCAAAAAGATAAAGTCCTTAAAAAACCACGAAAAAATGAAAAAATATTACAAACTCATAATAAGCATTTTACTTATATTACTGGTATTAGCAATTGAACCCTTATTGGATTTAATTTTAAACATTTCAGGATTAGAAAATTCCCTAATAGTTTCCCAAAGACACAATTTGTTAATACTTGCTTTTGCATGGTTTATAATTCAAGTAATAAGAAGAATTAAAACAATTTTTTTGAACCGGTTTGATATCTCTTTGGAAGATAATCTGAAATCCAGAAAATTACACACTCAAATTAATATCCTGGAAAAGGTTCTTGTATTTATCATCGTACTCTCCACAATAGGATTGATATTGCTTTCCTTTGAGAATATCAGGAAAATTGGGATTGGAATTTTTGCCTCGGCAGGATTAGCGGGTATTATAATAGGTATTTCGGCCCAGAAAGTTGTTGGTACGCTATTGGCCGGAATTCAAATTGCAATTACACAGCCATTCAGAATTGACGATGCTGTTCTTGTTGAAAATGAGTGGGGATGGATAGAAGAAATCAATTTAACTTACGTAGTAGTTAAACTTTGGGATCAGAGGCGTTTGGTATTGCCATCGACGTATTTTTTGGAAAAACCATTTCAAAATTGGACCCGAAACAATGCGGATATTATTGGTTCTGTGTTTTTGTATACCGACTACACCATTCCTTTTGATGCTTTAAGAAAGGAACTAACAAGCTTACTAACTAAAAGTGATTTGTGGGATCAAAAAGTAAATGTGCTTCAGGTAACTGATTCGAAGGAAAACACCCTAGAGATAAGAATACTTGTAAGTGCCAAAAATTCACCAACAGCATGGGATTTAAGAGTACACATTCGTGAAAAAATGATTGAATTCATCCAAAATAATTACCCGGATAGTTTACCTAAAACAAGAATCGCTATTACTGATAACAACAGCACAAAAACACATGGTAATAATGGTATTTAGTGAGAAAATTGCAAATTTTTTAAAAGAATTTGGGTTTTCAAGCGGTATGAGCTGGATTTTAGTCATTTTAATCTTGCTGATATGGACAATTTGGATTATTAGTTATGATACATTTACATTGATTAAAAAGAAATAATAAAATAACCTAGCATTACAAAAACTAAACCCAAATGGAATCAGTATTCTTCTTTATAATTTTTGCGGTAGTCATTGCTGTTTTTATATCAGTAATATTTTTTAGTAAAAAAGCGATTATTAAACGAAAGTTGAAAAAATCGGAACTCCATAAAATAGCCAATTTTAAAGATGGTGAAATAGCCAGAATTGTTGGAACAGTAGAATTTGTTGATGCTCCCCTTCTCTCTCCTCTTTCGAATCGTGAATGTTCCTATTACCATGTACATATCGAACAAAAGGTAGGATCGGGAAAGAATTCGAAGTGGAAAACGATTATTGAGGAGGAAATATCGAACAAATTTTTAATTAAGGAAGAAACCAGCTACGCATTTATAAACGACAGCAGAATTAAATCTTACATCGTTCAAGACAAAAGTTATTCTACCGGCTTTTTTACTGATACTACTGAAAATCTTGAAAATTACTTGAATAGCAAAGGATATAAAAGTGAAGGCTCTTTTGGTTTTAATAAAACACTTCGGTACAAAGAGGGAATTTTGGAACAAGGAGAAAAAATAGCTGTGCTCGGAAAGGGAAAATGGAAAGATGCTGCAGAATTGAACTTGCCTGAAAAGTATGGAAAGATTCTTGCAATTGCATCGAGTACCGAGGATTCCATTTACTTAAGTGATGATCCTGATACCACGATAAAGAATGCCTCTAAACCGATTTCTTCAGAAAAACCCAAAACGAATGAGACTAGCCAAAGAAAACGCTACCAAAAATAATTACATCAAAATACAAACAAGAGCACAATACTCACCGTACAAATATTCACGGCGAATATTTACAGACATTTTTAAGCAAATACTTAATGACCAACAACACTCCTACTTATCAAGAATTGGAAAAAGAATTAATCAAACTGAAGCTTGAATTAAAAATTCAAGATAAAATGATTAATACGATTCCAAATCCCTTGTTTGTCAAAAACAAAGATTTTATCTACACAAATTGCAATGATGCTTTTGCAAGTTATCTGGGTTTGCCTAAGTCTAAAATTATAAATTCTAGCGTTTACGATATTTCTCCAAAAGAACTTGCTGACAAATATTACATTGCAGATTGTGATTTACGTGACAACTTAAAAAATCAAACCTATGAAAGCCAGGTTAAATATGCCGACGGGACTTTGCATGACATCATTTTTCATAAGGCCAATATTATCAATGATAATAATGAATTTGGAGGAATTGTTGGCATTATGCTCGAAATTACTGAGCGTAAAAATGCAGAACAAGCTCTAAAAGAAAACCAAAAACGTTTAATAGAACTCAATGCCACAAAAGACAAACTTTTTTCAATAATTGCACACGATTTACGAACTCCGTTTAATAGTATTTTAGGGTTTTCGGAACTATTAATTGATGACGGAAAAGATATGCTTGCTTTAGAATCGGAAGAATATTTAAGATTAATAAATACGACTACTAAAAACACACTCGTTTTACTTGACAATTTATTGAATTGGGCAAAATCACAAACCGGACAAATAATTTTCAACCCCCAAAAAATAAACTTGCCCTCGATTATAGAAGAAGCAATAAAAAATTCAAATTCAACAGCAAAAATCAAGAATATATCTTTAATCCAGATTCAAACAAATGAGATTACAGTTGACGCTGATAAAAATATGATTCAAACTATTTTACCAGTTATAGAACATTGACTTTTTAGCCTAAAAATGCTAGTTTAAAGACAGTGAGGTGTGAAAAATATTTGTATTTCACACCCGCCACACT